>JAEYZV010000136.1 GCA_023427865.1 Acidobacteriota bacterium | reverse complement strand
CGAGCTGCTCGTCTCGTTCAGTCTGCGCCCGGCGCCACCGGTCGGCTTCACGCACATGGGCGGCATCGGCTGCATCTTCGAGGGCAGCGAGGCGACGCTCGTCACCAACTACGGCAAGCACGAAGTGTGGGTGAAAGGGCAGCGCGCCGACGACTTCCCGCGGCCCGCGCCGAGCATTCCCGACTCGCCTGGCCACCTGCGGGAGTTCCTCGACGCCGTGAAGGGCCGCACGCTGGAGACCACCTGCAACGTCCGGTATGGGCACCGGCTGACGAAGCTGGGGCTGCTCTCCAACATCGCGTACCGTACGGGGCGGCGACTGACCTGGGACGATGCGCGCGAGCGCTTCGTGGGCGACCGCGACGCCGACCGTTACCTCTCGCGCAAGTTCCGCAAGCCTTACGCGCTGTGACGCGGGTGCCGACCGCGTCGATCCGAACGTCAGCGGCCAGGCACGCGAGCGTGTGCGGGGCATGCAGAAACGTCGGCACGGGTTGGCGGCGTCCGTGGTACAGATGTGGACATGCTCGGCGCGCTGGCACGGGTCGTCCGTGTGATTCACATGACGATAGGAATCAGCGAGCCGAAGCCGGCCGAGGAGCGGGTGATCGTCGTCGGCTGGATCGTGCTCGTCTTGCTGCTCGTCGCCGTGTTCGTGATCGGGCTCTTCGTCGTGGGATGAGGGTCCGGTCGTACACCTCCACTCCGGAGAGGGGGCATCCATGAGCCTGCTCGAACAGTTGCTCGGGGGCAGCAACAACGCCGCCGTCGCTCAGATCGGCCGTCAACTCGGCCTCGACCAATCCCAGACGCAATCGGCGCTGGACGCGTTGCTGCCGGCGGTGGCGGCGGGCTTCAAGCGCAACGCGTCGACGCCGCAAGGCCTCGAGGGCCTGCTCGGCGCGCTTGCCGCTGGCCAGCACCAGCGCTACGTCGAGGATCCGTCGACACTCACGGCACCGACGACCATCGAGGACGGCAACGGCATCCTCGGTCACATCTTCGGCAGCAAGGAGGTGAGTCGCGACGTCGCCGCCCGCGCCTCCGCACAGTCGGGAGTCAGCCCGGACCTGCTGAAGCAGATGCTGCCGATGGTCGCCGCGCTCGTGATGGGCGCCATGTCCCGTCGCAGCGGGCAGGGCGGCGCGATCGGCGGCCTGCAGGGAGGGCTCGGTCAGATGGGCGGCAGCGGCGGGCTGCTCGGCATGCTGACGCCGCTGCTCGACGCCAATCGCGATGGCTCGGTCCTCGACGACGTGATCGGGAAGTTCCTGAGGTGATTGGAAAGCCGCCGCCACCGGGTCGGCCAGTACGTCCGACCCGATGGCGACGGTTCGACCCTGGTACCTGGTACCTGCCCCGCTGTTACCTGAAATCAGGGAACCCTGACGCCCGTCGCGTTGCTGCCGCCGGCGAACTCGAGACCGCCGGAGGTCCAGTACATCGCGCGCTCGACCGCCACGTCCACGGCGTTGAGGACCTCGATCAGCAGGCCGAACTCCTCGTCCTGGAGTTCCGGCACCATTGCGTTGACCCAGATGTTGAAGCGGCTCGTCGGCAGCACGTCGTACGTCTTCAACACCGTGCTCCCGTTGCTCCGCAGGAACGTCGCGCGCACCTGCGCGGCCGTGGCGCTCGGGTTGGTCACGAGCACGAAGGTCTCGAAGGCCGATGCGCCGCCGACACGTCCTTCTGCAAGCGCCCACTTACGACCTGCGTGCGTCGTGCCGAAGCTGTTGTGCGCCTCGAACCACGTCGCCGAGGTGCCTCCCCAATACATGGCGCGCTCGGACACGACAGGGATGTCGGATACCACCGTTGTCGAGACCGCCGTATCGGCCAGCAGCGGATCCTCGTTGTCCACGAACATCGTGAAGCGGCTGTTTGCCGGCACCTGCTTGTTCTTCACGAGGGTCGTGCCATCGCCCGTCAGGAACGTGACCGTCAGGTTGGCCGGGGTCGGATTCGGGTTGCCGACGAGGATGTACGTGTCGAAGTAGTCGCCGGTGGCGCCCTCGGCGTGATACCAGCTCGTGGCGGCCTCCGGCACGCCAGCCGACTCGTGGCCGCCCTCGAACAACCGGTTGCCGAAGTACATCGCCCGCTCGGCGATGATTGGCAGCGTGGAGGTCACGACGATCGAGAACGACTTGTTCTCGAGCTCGGCGATCGTGCCGGCGAACACGTTGAGGCGCGACGTGGCGGCGACGTCGTACGTCTGCACGACGTTCGGGCCGCCCTCGACGAGGAACGTCACGGTTGCCTCTGCAGCCTGCGCGTTGGCGTTGGCCAGCAGTACGTAGGTGTCGAAGAACCCCTGGCTGCCTTCCGCGAAGTACCACTGCACCTGCGGCGCGTCGACGGCGTTGCCCGTGTGGCCGCCGTAGTAGCTGGCGTCCCAGAACATCGTGCGCTCCACGGCGAGCGGAACGGCGTTGGCCGAGCGGATCACGGCCGAGACCGCGGTGCTCTCGAGCCCGGCGACCTGTTCCACCTTCACCGTCCTGCGCGTGCGGGCACCAAGCGTGAAGGCCTGCGGCACGGTGCTGCCATCCGGCTTCAGGTACGAGATCTCGACGTCGGCGGCGGTGTCGGTCGGGTTCGCGATGAGGATGTCGAGGTCGAAGAAGTCCCCGGTCGCGCCTTCCGACAGGTAGTAGAGCAATTCGCTCACCTGGATGGTGATGGTGTCGTTCGCCATGTTGCCGTTGGCGTCGTGCGCGGTCACCGTGATCACGTTGGCGCCGGCGCCGAGCGGCACGTCGGCCGACCACGCCGTGGTGCCGGTTGCGCTTCCGGAGAACCCGCGATCGGTGGTCCACGTCACCGAGGTCACGGCCACGTCGTCGGCAGCCGTGCCTTTCAGCGTGGTGAAGGGCGTGGTCGCCGTCGACGTGAGGCTGGTCGTGGGCGACGTGATGACGATGCCCGGCGACGGACCGCCGAGGAGCCGGAGCACGAAGAAGTCGGTCGCCTGGCGACCGGCGAGCACGATGGCGCCATTGAGCTGCACCGCTACGCCATAGGCCGCCTCGTCGGCGCCGAGATCGTAGCTCTGGCGTCCATTGGCGGCGAACGACGCGTCTGCCACGCCTTCGGACGTCAGGCGCATCACGGCCACGTTCTGCGGGACACCGCCTCCCGAGTTGGTGTAGCCAGCCAGCACGATCTTGCCGTCGGCCTGCAGCGCCATCGAGGTCAGGAAATCCGCACTGCCGAAACTGGTTCGGAACTTCCCGTTGAAGTCGCTGACACTCGGGACGCCTGGATTGAAGGCGGGATCGAGGCTGCCGTTGGGCAGGAGCTGTGCGACCGCGAAATCGGCGCTGCCGCCATCGGCCGGCCCGCCCACGAGCATGCGACCATCCGACAGCAGCAGGAGCGCTTCGCCGGTCTCGCTCCAGCTGAAATCGACGGTCGTCCAGCCGTCGCCGTCGAACGAGGGGTCGAGGAGGCCCGTCGGCAGCAGCCGCGCCACCGCGAAATCCTGGGTGCCTCCGACGTCGGAGAACCCCGCAACGACGATGGCGCCGTTCCCCTGGATGGCCACCGCTCGCGCCGCTTCCGTCCCGCCCAGCGAGAAGCGGTGGATGCCGTCGCCGTTCTCCGCCGTGGGCACGGGCACGTCGTTGAAGGACGGATCGAGCGTGCCGTCGGGGAGCAGGCGCACGACGGCGATGTCGGACGCCGCCTGGCCGGCCACCACGATCCGCCCGTCGGCCTGAATCGCCACGGCATGGGCCTGGTCCTCGAAACCGAGATCCAGCGTGAGCTTGCCGTCGCCGCTGAACGACGTATCGAGCGTCCCGTCGGCGTTGAGCCGCGTGATCGCGAAATTGTTGGGCACGCCGCCGCCGGCGTCGGTCACACCGACAACGACGTACTTGCCGTCGGCTTGGCGCGCCAGCCCGTACGCCCGCTCGACGCCGCCGAACGTGCCGCCGCCGAACGTGAGGTTGACACGGCCATCGCCACCGAACGTCGTGTCGCGCGTGCCGTCGGCGTTGAGCCGAAGCACGGCGAAGTCGGCGAGGCCGCCGTCCCACGTGCCGGCCACCACGATCTTGCCGTCGGGATCGACGATGACCGCCTCGCCCTGATCGGAGTTGCCGAAGTTCACGGTCGTCCATCCGCCAGTGCCGAAACTGGTGTCGAGGTGACTCGGGACCGAGATCGCCTGCGGCTCGCCGTAGATGAAGTCGTCCATCGCGACCGCGTCGCCGGCAACGCCGTCGGCCCCGCCCGTGGCGAGATCGACCTCGCCCATGGTGATGCGCACCCTGGCGATGCGCTCGCCCGCGTCGAAGGACACACCGAGGAAGCTCACGCCGTTGGGGCTGACGAACGGCTTCGTGTCGTCCTCGGCGACCGGGAGCCGCTTGCCGAGGGGGTCGAAGAACTCGACGGTCGTGGCGCCGAACACATCGACGTCGGTGAACACCACGCCGAAGCCGCGCACGGTGGCCGGCCGATTCGTGCCCGGCACCCGGAACGTGACATCGACGATCGTCGAGCCCACCGGGGCGAACAGCCGCTGCGGTGAGAAGGTGACGAAGGCCGTGGCATAGGCTGGATTGAAGTGTCCGAACCGCACCTGGTCCGGGTCGGCATCGGCCGGGGCGTCGTCGTCCATGCTGAGCTGGAACCCGGTGCCGGGCGTCGTGAAGACCGCGCCGCGGGGGGAGTTCACGTTGAAGAAGTCCCCGGGAAGCATCTGTGGCGCCGAGAACGTGTCGGGCACGCCGTCCCAGTTGATCTCGCGGCGCCCGGTGGGCTGCGAACCCGGAACGTTGGGGTTCAGCACACCCCCCAGGTCGGCCCTGAACTGGTCCACGGTCGATTGGATGGCGGCAGCGTTGGCACCAGCCTGCCGGCGGGCGACCGGGCCAGCCAGCGTGATGGCCGGCAGGACGAAGAGACCGGTCGCCAGAGCAGCAAGGCGTGCCAGGACCGATGGGGATGCCAAGTTCATGTTGCCCTCGGGAAGGTGACGATGTCCGGAACCGTAGCTGAATGGACGAGTTACGGCGCACTCGTCCCCGCATGTCTAAACGGCGAACACGCGCCGCACGCACACGGCAGGGCTTGAACGGGGCACGCGGGGACGCCTGGGCGTTCGGCCAAACCGGCCGAGCCGTTAGCATTGACGAGGCTGCCCGCCTGGCGGGCCAGGCGGTTGACAGGAAACCGCCACTGCCTTCTCCTCGTATGTGCTAACCAGGGCTCGCAAGCAATCACTTGCGTGACCTACCCGGACATCCGGTTTCCTTGGAACCACCGCGCCGGGCATCATGCCTCCCGGGGCTCTCTGATCGCCATGCAGGACATCGTCCGAGCCAGCACGCCAGGACAGGTCACCGCGACGCCCGTCGAATACGACGCGCCGCTGTCGCCGAGGCTTGCCGCACAGGCCTCGCGACGCCTCTGCTGGGTCTCGCTGCTGGCCGCGGTCACCACCGTCCTCACGTTCGTATTCCAGCGGCTCGTGCAGCCGGAGATCATCCCGATCCAGCAGGATCCGGTGAATGCGCTCGCGCTGCTCGCCAACGTCCTCGGCGCCGCCGGGCTCATTGCGCTGCAGCACTACCGGGTGGTGCCGCCCACCACGATCATCCAGGCCGGCATGCTGTTCGAGCTCGTCGTCGCGTTCTCGATCTCGACGTTCGAAACGAGCATCCCCTTCGACCCGGGCGCAACCGTGCGTGGCGGCTCGATGCTCTCGCTCTGGATCATCATCGTCGGCTTCCTCGTGCCCAACCGCCCGTGGGTCACGCTCAGCGTGGCGCTCGCGGCCGCCTCCACGTGGCCGATCGCGTACGTCATCAACGTCGCGCGGCTGGATCTCACGCCGTTGCCGGCACACCGGCTGGTCGCCTGGACGTTCCTGCCGTACGTGTCGGCGCTGTGGGCCTACTTCATCGCCCGCCGCGTCTACGGCATGGAGGTCGCCGCGCAGAAGGCACAGGAACTCGGGAGCTACCACCTCGAGTCGCTGATCGGGACCGGCGGAATGGGCGAGGTCTGGCGTGCCCGGCACAAGATGCTCGCGCGCGAAGCGGCCATCAAGATCATCCGGCCGGAGTTGATGCAGGGCGCGTCGGCGCGCCAGGCCGACGTCGCCATGCGCCGCTTCGAGCGGGAAGCGCGGGTGACCGCCGACCTGCAGAGCCCGCACACCGTGTACCTGTACGACTTCGGCACCTCGCGTGACGGGCACTTCTATTTCGTGATGGAGCTGCTCGACGGCGTCAGCCTGCAGAAGCTGGTGCAGACGTTCGGCCCGCAGCCCGGCTCCCGGGTGATCCACATCCTGCGGCAGGTGTGTCTGTCGCTCGAGGAGGCGCACGCCCGCGGCATGGTGCACCGCGACCTGAAGCCCTCCAACATCATGGTGTGCAAGGTGGCGCTGCAGCACGACTTCGTGAAGGTGCTCGATTTCGGCCTGGTCAAGCCGACGCAGACCGAGGAGATCACGCACCTCACGGTCGATGGCGTGTCGGCCGGCACACCCGGGTACATCGCGCCCGAGATCGCGATGGGTGAGGAGCGCATCGACGGCCGTGCCGACATCTACACGCTGGGATGCGTGGCGTACTACCTGCTGACCGGTACGCTCGTCTTCAACGAGACGAGCCCGACGGCCATGGCGGTGGCGCACGTCCAGAAGTCGCCGGTGCCGCCGTCGGAACGCACCGAACTGCCGATCTCGCCCGATCTCCAGGCTGTCGTCCTGCAGTGTCTCGCCAAGAAGCCCGCGGATCGGCCGGCGAGCGCCCGCGCCCTGATTCGCCTGCTCGACGCCTGCGTCGACGCCAAGCAGTGGTGTTCGGAGGACGCCGACGCCTGGTGGCGCACGCACCTCCCGCCCTCCTCCTCCCACCGCAAGCCGATCATCGAACGCGACGCCCAGCCAGAGCACTCCCCGGTGCTGGTACGCTGATCCGCGACACGTGAACACCGCCTCCCTTGCGCGCACGGCCATGACGGTGGCCGCCGTCATGCTCGCGCACCAGGTCGCGGGCAAGGCGGTGCGGGATGCACTGTTCCTCGGTGCGCTGCCCGTCACCGACCTGCCGCGCATGATGATCCTCGCGGCGCTGCTGTCGGTGGCGGCCGTTCCGGTGTACTCGCACCTGCTGGCCTGGATTGGTCCGCGGCAGCTCGTGCCGGCGGGCTTCCTCCTGAGTGCGGTGGCGCACGTCGCCGAGTGGTACTGGTTCGGCACGTCGAGCCTCGTGCCGATCCTCGTCTACATCCACGTCGCGTCGTTCGGCGCACTGCTGTTGTCGGGGTTCTGGTCGCTCACGAGCGAGGTCTTCGATGCGCACACGGCACGGCAGCAGGTGCTGCGCATCGCCACGGCCGGCTCGCTCGGCGGCATGGTGGGCGGCCTGGCGGCCGAACGCGTCGGCGCCTGGACCAGCGCCGAGGGATCGCTGCTGCTGCTGGCCGGCTTCCACGCGGCTGCGGCCGCCGGTCTGCTGCCGCTGCGCGGCTCGGCGCGCGGTGCGGGGGCCGTCACGCCGGAGCCCCTCTTCGGTCGGCAGTTGCTCCGGACGCCGCCACTGGCCCGCGACATCGCGGTGCTGGTGGTGCTCGGCACGGCGAGCGCGGCGATCCTCGACTACCTGCTCAAGTCGCGGGCGGCCGCCGAGTACAGCGGCGGCGACCTCCTCCAGTTCTTCGCGATCTTCTACACCGTCATCCAGGTGGGGACGTTCCTCTTCCAGGCGGTGCTCGCCAGGCCGATCCAGCAGAGGCTCGGCGTGGGACGCTCGGTGTCGGCGTTGCCGCTCGGCGTCGGCGCCGGCACGATCGCCGCACTGCTCGTGCCGACCATCTCGGTGTTCGCCTTTGCGCGGTTCACCGAGTACGTGCTGCGTGGGTCGCTGTTCCGCAGCGGATACGAGCTCCTGTTCTCCGCCATGCCGCCGGCCGAGCGGCGACGGATCAAGACCTTCCTCGACGTCGCCTGCGATCGCGCGGGTGATGCCCTCGGCGCGGGCATCGTGCAGCTGCTGCTCGTCGCCGGCCCGTCGTTCCTCGTGTCGGAACTGCTCGGCATCGTCCTGCTGATGGTCGCGGCCGGCATCTGGCTCGGCGAGCGGCTCGATGCCATGTACCTCAGGTCAATCGAACGGCGGCTCGTCGATCAGGTCGCCGAGGAGGGCCTCCTCGGGCTGTCCGAGTTCGGTGCCCCGACGCTCGTGACCCTCGAGGTTCCGGTGGTGCCGCCGCCGATGGCGCTCGAGGACGTGACGCCCGGGCACCGCGAGCACATCCCCGTGCAGGTGCTGCTCGACGAGCCGCTCGACCTGCTGCGCCAGCTCCGATCGGGTGAGAAGGATCGCGTGCTCGTCGCGCTGGAGTCGGCGCCGCGCTTCGAGGCGATCCACGTCGCGCAATCGCTGCAGCTGCTCGCGTGGGACGACGTCACCGCGCAGGTCCGACGGGCGCTGGAGCGCACCGCCGATCGTCACGTGGGATTGCTGACCGACGCGCTGCTGGACGGCGGCACCGACTTCGCCATCCGCCGTCGCATCCCGCGCATCCTGATCAGCGTGCCGTCGCAGCGGGCCCTCGACGGCCTCGTGCTCGGCCTGTCGGACAGCCGCTTCGAGGTCCGCTACCAGTGCAGCCGGGCGATGGACCGGGTCCTCATTGCCGAACCCACCCTGCGCGTGGACGCCGCGCGCATCTTCCAGCTCGTCGAGCGTGAACTCTCGGTGGCACGCCCGGTCTGGAACGGACACCGCCTGCTCGACCAGTTCGAGAGTTCCGACGCGGTGATGTTCCTCGACGAGCACCTGCGCGACCGTGCGAACCGCAGTCTCGAGCACGTCTTCTCGCTGCTCGTCGCGGTGCTGCCGCGCGAGCCTCTGAAGGCGGCGTTCCGCGCCATGCATGCCGACGAACCGATGCTGCGCGGCCTGGCCCTCGAGTACCTGACCGGCGTGCTGCCCGATGCCGTCCGCATCAAGTTGTGGGACATCCTCGACGCCGGCGACGCGCGCCGGGCGACGCCGGAAGCCTCGCACTCCGCGCTCGAGGAACTCCTTCGTTCCCAGGACGGCCTGTTGGAGCAGTTGTCGAAGGCGACTATACAGTCCGACGACGGTGTTCCCGGGCGATCTGGCCGGCCACGACCAGCCACGCCACCGTCAGCCCCACGTTGAGCCACGCAAAGGCGCCGACGCCGGCGCCGACCGACGTGCCGACGCGCACGATCAGAGCCTGCGTCACGTCACCGAGACGCATGAAGAACGTGTCGATGGCGGCCTTGGCCTTGTACTTCGCCTCGCGCGAGGTGGGCAGGAACAGCGCCTGGCGCACCGTATTCTGCACCGAGTAATCCGTGCTGTTCTCCAGCACCTTGAGCACGCTGACCACCGCGAGCACCGGTGCCACGGCGATCACCGAGTAGTTGACGAGCGCGAGGATGGGCAGGATGAACAGCGCGCCGCGCACGCCCATGTGCCGCAGCAGCCGGGAGGTGACGAACAATTGCAGCAGCAGCGACAGCAGGTTGACGCGACCGAAGAACGCCCCGTAGAAGCCGCCGATGAAGCGCTGGCGTTCGGCGATCTGCGCGTCGCCCGCAAACTGCGCCAGCGCCTCGCCAACCACGAGCTTGCTGAGCAGGAACTCACCGGACGTGTTGACGATGTTGAGCAGCACCATCAGCGCGGCGATGAGCAGCAGGTAGCGATCGGCGAACACGAGGGCGAACCCGCTGCGGCCCCGAATCGGCTCCGCGTTCTGCTGCTGGCCGACCTCGTCGGTCCGCCGCACTTCCCGCCGGTTGACGATGACGATCATCGTGAAGCAGACGACGAGCAGCAGCGCCGCCGCGACCATCAGCGTCCCCGGATCCGACGTGGTCCGCTTGACGAGCGCCGCGGCTGCCTCGGCGCCGAGCCACGCACCGAGCGAACTGCCGACGCCGATGAACGGGAACAGGCGGCGTCCCTGGCCCTCCGTGTACAGGTCGTTGGCAAACGCCCAGAACTGCGAGATCACGAAGACGTTGTAGATGCCGAGCCAGATGTAGAAGACGATGCCGACCGACGTCCCGGCGGCGCGCAGCGCGGCGAAGGCGAGCAGGTTGGCGCCGAAGAACGCCATCGTGATGCCCATCAGCGGCACGCGAGGCACCCGCGACGCCAGCCAGCTGTAGGCCGGCACCACCGCGAGCAGCAGCACGGCCTGCGCCGCCGACGAGTACGCCTTCACCTCCGCGCCACCCTCGGTGAGGATGAGGGCCTCGCGGGCAGTCTTGAGCAGGTAGTAGCCGGCCAGCAGCAGGAAGATCGTCGCCGCGAGCATCACCACCGCCGGGCCTTCACCGCTGCGCACGTCGGCAAAGAACGACAGGACGCGTTCGAGCGCGGTCTTCGGCGTTTCGCCGACGGTGCGGAAATGCGGGAACGACTGGTGTGAGCGAAGTTCCGGGTGGCTGACGAGTGTGCGCGGTTCGTTCATCACCGGTACAGGCCGACGGGCGTCCAGTGGTCGCCCTCGCGGCGGAAGTAGAACGCCACCGGCCTGGACCAGTGCCGGTACTCGGGGTGGACGGCGTGCACGCGCGCCGCGACGAACCGGTCCTGTTCGATCTCGGTCGGCAAGGTCGCTTCAGGGATGTTCACGGTCAGCGGCGGGCCGACGTTGGTGTGGACACCGGTGCCGTTGTCGAAACGCTGCCACTGCACGACGTAGTGGGTGGGCGCCTTGGTCACCCTCGCGCTCACGGCGGCGTTGGAGAAGCGAAGGCGGCCGCCCGAGAGCGTCGGCGAGACGAGCGGCGTCACGCCCGTGAGCCATGTCTTCGCGATGGCCTCCCGCCGGCCGATGAGGGCCTCGACCACCTGCTCGGTCGCTTCCGGATCGGCGTAACGCGCCTGCTCGGCGATCAGCCGCAGCTGATCGTCGGTGAAGGCTGCGACGCGTCGTGCCCCCCAGAACGCATCGTCAGGGCGCATGTTGAGGAACGCCGTGTTCGGGTACTCGGGTTTCCACTCCTCGGGTTCGAAGCCGTCGGCGCTGAACGGGCCGACCGACGGATGGAACGGCCCGATCTGCCGTCGTGCCCAGGCGGGCGCCCAGAGGCCGAACGTCCGCAGGATGCGCCAGGCGGTGGCGCGGTCGATGAGGTAGCCACGACCCGACCGCGCGTTGTCGGGCCCCACGGTGCCGCTCCCCATGATCGAGCCGAAGTCGAACATGTAGTGTCGGATGGCCGCGGTCTCGCCGTCGCCCTCGAGCATGTCGAGGGTGTTGTTGGCGCGTGAGTCGTCGTGGTTGACCCAGGCGCCGAAGACGCGCGCCGCGCGCAGTTCGCGGCGGTGTTCATGCGGGTAGATGTCGTTGGGGTCGTCCCAGCGCGTGCCGTAGTAGCGGAACTGACCGACCGGCTTGCCGGCCGCAAAGCGGCTGGCGAGCGCGCGGTAGGTGCCGTCCTCGTTGCGGGCGGCCCGAACGAGGACGCTGTCCAGCGTCTCGCGGGTGAAGGGCCTCCGGCGTCCGTCGCGGTCTCGATAGGTCGCCTCCGGATCGATGGTGATGGCCTGCGGATCGATCTGGATGATGTAGTTCTCCACCACGTGGTAGCCGAGCGCGTGGTACAGCAACGTGCCGATCATCTCGGCGCCGGTGGCCAGCTGCGGGTGCCCCGGCGGGTCGAACTCGATCTGGTAGAGCTGTTTGTCGGGCGCACCGGTGATGACGGCGCGCACGCCGGGCTGCAGGCCGCTGTTCTTGCCGGCGACGACGGTCCACGCGTCGGCGGTCAGGGCCTCGAGCGAGTTGGGGCCGCGCACGAGTTCGGCATCGGTGAGCGTGCGATGGACGATGCGGTTCGTGAACCAGCTGGAATCGGGCACCTCGCCGAGCGTGTTCACGTTCATCGCCCGGATGTCGCGGCGGTCGCCCTTCAGGGCGAACGTGTTCT
>JAEYZV010000131.1 GCA_023427865.1 Acidobacteriota bacterium | reverse complement strand
ATCGACACGCTCGCGGTCATGCCCGGCTTGAGCTTCTGTTCCGGATTGCCGACGTCGATCACCGTCACGTAGCTGACGACGTTCTGCGTCACCACGGGCTCGAGTCGCACCTGCCGCACCGTACCGTCGAACGTGTCGCCCTGGTGCGCGTCGACCGTGAAGGTCACCGGCAGGCCGGGCGTGATGCGGCCGATGTCGGCCTCGTCGACACTGGCGTTCACCTGCATGCGCGTGAGGTCGCCGGCAAGGACGAACAGCGTCGGCGCCTGCATGCTTGCCGCCACCGTCTGCCCGACGTCCACGCTGCGCGAGACGACGATGCCGTCGATGGGCGCGGTGATCGTCGTGTGACCGAGGTTCACCTGCGCCTGGTGCAGCGAGGCCTGCGCCTGCACCACCTGCGCCTGCGCGGATTTCACGGCCGCCTCGGCCTGCAGCACGGTCGTCCGGGCGACGTCGAGATCGCTCGAGGCGATCAGCTGCTCACGGGCCAGGGCTTCGGCACGCGTGAGCTTCTGCCGCGCGTCGGTCAGCTCGACACGCACCCGCTCCACGTCGGCCTGCAGCCGCAGCACGGTCGCGCGCGCCTGCTCCACCTGCGTCTGGAACAGCGACGGGTCCAGCCGCGCGATGACCTGTCCCTTGCGCACGCGGTCGTTGTAGTCGGCGTGCAGCGAGGCGATCGCCCCAGACACCTGGCTGCCAACGGCCACGGTCGTCACCGGCTGCAGCGTGCCCGTCGCCTCGACGACGTCCACGACCGCGCCGCGGGTCACCGCCGCCGTGGCGAAGGCGGGCGCCGCGGCATCAGGGCTGCCGCCCCAGTACATCGTGGCCGCCGCGGTTGCCCCGGCCAGGCTCAACGCCGCCCACACAGCTCGCTTGTTCACGTGTCCTCCCTCGGCCCGTCCCGCCGCCACGCGCTCGAGCGAGGCGCGTCCGGCGGCAGGCTCACTCCCTTCGACGAAGGGAAGGTGGGCGGTCTGTGGCGCGAATGTGAGTATTCGGTGACAGGGGGTACTCTCTTGGCATGCTCCGATCCGCCGTCGTGGTCGCCAGCGCGGCCTGGCTGGCGACCGCCATGTTGCGCGCGCAACCGGCGGCCGCGCCTGCCTCGCTCTCCCGCGCCCTGACGCCCGCGTCGGCCGTCCTCCAGGCGCCGGCCTCCTCGACGTCCGGCGCCGGCCGCATCGACTTCGCGACCCAGATCAGGCCCATCCTTGCCGAGTACTGCGACGACTGCCACGACGCCGAAACGCGCAAGGGCGGGCTGTCGGTGGCCACCTACGTCGACCTGCTCGACGGGGGACGCAGCGGCGCAGTGATCCGTCCCGGCGCAAGCGGGGCAAGCCTGCTCGTGCACCGACTGACGGGCGAGGTCGAACCATCGATGCCGAAGGACGATGACCCGCTCGACCCGGGACGCCTCGCCCTCATCCGGGCGTGGATCGACCAGGGCGCGCGCGCGACGCCGACGTCGCCGCCTGCCCCCCAACCGTGGGACGCACCGCTCACGCTGACCGGGCCGTCCGTGCCGCCGGCGATCTGGGCGGAGTGGAAGCAGCCCGTCGATCGACTCGTCGCGCAGTACCTCGTCCGCACGGGCGGGTTGACGGCGCCCCCACAGCTCGTCTCCGACGAGCGCTTCGCCCGTCGCGTGTTCCTCGACATCACGGGACTGCTGCCCGAGCCGGCCGCGCTCGACGCGTTCCTCGCCGACCGGTCGGCGGACAAGCGCGCGCGACTGGTGGACGCGCTGCTGGACGACGACGACGCCTACGCCGAGCACTGGATGACGTTCTGGAACGACCTGCTCCGCAACGAGGACGGCGTCTCGTACTTCGCCGAGCGTGACGGCCGCAAGAGCATCACGCCATGGCTGCTCGACGCGCTGCGCCGCAACCGTCGCTACGACGACTTCGTCCGCGCCCTCCTGAACCCGTCCGGGTCCGACGATCCGGAAGGGTTCCTCATCGGCGTGAACTGGCGCGGTGAGACCAGCGCGGCGGTCACGCCCTGGATGCAGGCCTCGCAGAACACCGCGCAGGTGTTCCTCGGCGTGAACATGAAGTGCAACGCCTGTCACGACAGCTTCGTCAGCCGCTGGAAGTTGAAGGATGCCTACGGGCTGGCCGCGTACTTCTCGCCGGAGCCACATTTGCAGCTGTATCGCTGTGACGTCGCGCGCGACGAGTACACCGGTCCGACGTTCCCGTTCCCGGAGCTGCAGGCGCGCCCGCGCAGCGATCGGCTCGAGCACCGCCGGGCCGCCGCGGCGCGGCTCTTCACCGACGAGCGCAACGGCCGCATGCCGCGCACGATCGTGAACCGCATCTGGGAACGCCTCCTCGGGCACGGCATCGTCGCGAACTCGGACGAGATGGACACGCAGCCGTGGAGTCCAGAGCTGCTCGACTGGCTGGCCAGCGACTTCGTCGATCGCGATTACGACCTGAAGCACCTGATCAGGATCCTCGCCACATCGAAGGCGTACCAGATCGCCGCCGTGCCGCGCACCGGCGAACCGTCGCCGCGCGGTTACGTGTTCCGAGGACCCGAGGTACGGCGACTCACGGCCGAGCAGTTCGCGGATGCAGTCGGCTCGCTCACCGGCGAGTGGAGCACCTGGCCCGGGCCTCCGCCACGAGCCGCGGCGAAGGCGAACCCGCGGTCCACCAGCACGCCGCGGGCGGTCGCCTCGATGCGAATGGACTCCGACCCGGTGGCGGGCGGCGAGTACGCACGGGAATGGCGCGCCGCCTCCAACTCGCTGACGCGCGCGCTCGGTCGCCCCATCCGTGACCAGGTGACGTCTGTCCGTCCCGACGACGCGACGACGCCGCAGGCGCTCGAGCTCGTCAACGGTGAGCGGCTGTCGGCATGGCTCGAGCGCGGCGCGCGCCGGCTCACCGGCGACCTGCCGCCAGACACGTACAGCCGCTTCACCGCCGCGGTGGCCGGCCGCAACGCCCGCGCACGCGGCTTCGATCTCGACGTCAGCGGCGCGACGACGCTGTGGCTCGTGGTGCAGGACATCGGGTCGAACGTGCCGGAACGTGTGCAGCCCGTGTGGGCCGACGCGGTGTTCACCGACGCGGTCGGCGCCGTGACGCGGCTGTCGTCGCTGGTGCCGTCCGACGGCGATCCGCCGCGCCGCGGGCAGGGCGAGGCCCTGCACGTCCAGGCGCCGTCCGTGCTGCGCTACGACATCGCCGGCCGGCGGTTCGTCCGCTTCCGCGGCGTCATGGACCTGGCGAACCCGCGCGCCGAGATCGGCGCCACATTGAATCCGGCCGTGCGCTTCTTCGTGTTCGATGCCGAACCCGACACCGAACGCCTGCAGCCGCCACGACCGACGCCGCCACTGCGGCCACCGGCGCGTACTCACGACGCACGGGAGATCGTCGACCGCATCTTCCGGCAGGCGCTCGCCCGCGAGCCCACCGACGCGGAACGGCGCATCGCCGAGCGCGCCGTCCTGGATACGGCGCGCCCGGGACGGTTGTCGCCCGACGGCGTGGCCGACGTGCTGTGGGCGGTGCTGATGAAGCCCGAGTTCCAGTTGATCTACTGAGGTACGTGATGGCGGAGCACGAGCAGGCAGGGACGGCGGGCGCCGGACCCGGAGGGCACGCGGCGGGCAGCAGGCGGCAGGCGGCCGCGAGTGCGTCGGACGAGTCGCTGGCGGCACTCACGCGTGAAGAGCGGCGCATCTACGACCGCTTGAGCCGACGCCGGTTCCTGGGGACGACCGCCGCCGGCACGCTCGCGGCGCTGGCGGGCGCCGAGCCGGCACTCGGACACGCGCAGGACGCGTTCGTCCGCCGCCGCGCCACCGCCGACGCCGTGATCGTCCTGTGGATGGCCGGCGGCATGGCGCAGACCGAGACGTTCGATCCGAAGCGTTATACGCCGTACGCGCCGGGGGTGCCGATAGGCGACGTGCTGAGCACGTTTCCGGCGATCGACACGGCCGTCGACGACATCAAGTTCACGAAGGGTCTCGAGCAGGTCGCGAGCGTCATCGATCGGGGCACGGTGATCCGCACGTTCCAGGCGGCCGACCTCGGGTTCATCCTCCATTCGCGGCACCAGTACCACTGGCACACCGGCTACGTGCCACCCCAGCCGATGGCGATGCCGCACATCGGCGCGGTGATCTCCCGCACGCTCGGCCCGCGCGAGCCGGACATGCCGGCCTTCGTGGCGATCGGCCAGACGGTCGAGGGCGCCGGCGAGATCGGCACGCTGAAGGCCTTCCACACGGCCGGCTTTCTCGGCACCGAGCACGGTCCCTTCCTGATCGTCGACCCGCAGGACGCCGCAGCGGCGGTGCGGCCGCCGAAGGCGCTCGGCGCATCACGGTTCCAGAGCCGACGCCAGCTCTTCGAACGGCTGCTCGCCGAGGAACCGGTCTACCAGTACGGCAGCGACTTCCAGCGGCAATCGCTGGTGCGCGCCCTCGATGGTGCCGACAGGCTGCTGCGATCGCCCGCCGCGAAGGCGTTCGATCTCGCGCTCGAACCGGAGGCGTCCTTCGACGCGTACGACACGGGACGCTTCGGACAGGGGTGCCTGCTCGCGCGGCGGCTCGTCGAAGGGGGCGCCCGGTACGTCGAGGTGACCTCCGAGTACATCCCGTTCCTCTACTGGGACACGCACGAGCACGGCCACTCGCGGGCCGAGGCGATGAAGCGACTGATCGACGCGCCGATTGCGCAGCTCATACGCGACCTCGAGGCGCGCGGCCTGCTCGATCGCACTCTCGTGGTCCTCGCGAGCGAGTTCGGGCGCGACGCCGTCACCGAGGGCAAGGTCGGCAAGGAGGTGAAGGACCAGGCGATCGACATGCCCGACGTGATGAACGACCCGCGACACTACGGCATGCATCGCCATTTCACGGCCGCCGGCTCCGTGCTGCTGTTCGGCGGTGGCGTGAAGAAGGGCTTCGTCTACGGGCGGACGGCCGACGAGCGTCCATGCACGACGATCGAGAACCCGGTGCCCGTCGAGCACCTGCACGCGACGATCTTCCACGCGCTCGGGATCCCACCCGACACCGCCTACACGGTGGAGCGGCGGCCGGTGTACGTCACCAAGGACGGGATCGGCAAGCCGATCACCGCGCTGTTCGCCGGGTAGCGGTCCCACGCCGCGCCAGGCACGCAGCCTGGAGCCTGCAAGCCGGCGCCTGAAGCGTGCACCGCCCGGTGTCGATTTCGCGGAGATGATGCCCTCCTCCCGGCGATGGGCCCGCCTGTTCCTGGCCCTGCTCCTGCTCCCCGCGGTCGCGTGCGGTTCGCGGACCGCGGGCGGCCCGACCACGAGACCCGCTCCCCCCGCAGACGACCGGCGACTGTTCGACGAGGCGGACCAGGCATACCGCGAGGGACGCCTGGAGGTCGCCATGGGCGGGTACGACGCCGTGGCGCGCACATCCGGCGAGCCCGCCCTCGTTCGCGCGGCGCTGCTGAACGCAGGACTGCTGCGGGTGGCAGATCCATCGCGTCGCGACGTGCAGGCCGCGCGCACGCTGCTGCAGCAGGCGCAGGCGATGTACGTCCCGCCCGAGACGCCGCCCGCGGCGCTGCCCGCGGTGCTCTCGCTGCTGGTGCAGGTACAGGAAGTCGCGCGCGCATCGTCGGCAGCCGAAGCGACGGCTGCGCGCGAGCTCGCGGAACGCGACCAGGAGATCCGGACGTTGCGCCGGACGGTCACGGCGCTGCGGCAACAGGTGCAAAGGCAGGAGGACGCCCTGAAGAAGGCCGCGGAGGCCGCCGTCAGCCCGACGGGCCGTCGGTGATCAGGCGCTCAGGCGCGTGTGCTGCGGCTCGTCGAGCGCGGCAAACAGCGCTACGGCTTCCGCGAGTTCCTTCTCGTCGAGTTCCCGCTCGACGGTGCCAGCCTGATCGGGCACCGTCAGTACGAAGGTCGCGCCGCGGCCCGGAGCCGAGGTGACCGACAGGTCGCCGCCGAGCCGCTGCGCGAACTGCTTGGCAATCGCCAGCCCGAGACCCGACCCGCCGTACCGTTGCGCGATGTCCTTGTTGGCCTGCACGTACGGCGCGAACACGCGCGCGACCTCGTCGGGGGTCATGCCGATGCCGGTGTCTCTCACCTGCAACATCACGCCGGGCGTGGAATCGAGCCGGGCAATCAGCAC
Organism: Acidobacteriota bacterium; assembly: GCA_023427865.1. GTDB lineage: Bacteria > Acidobacteriota > Vicinamibacteria > Vicinamibacterales > Vicinamibacteraceae > Luteitalea. The sequence continues at coordinate 1,110 of JAEYZV010000131.1, read as the reverse complement.
GTCGACGCGGCCGTCCCGCGTGAACTTGCAGGCGTTGGCCAGCAGGTTCAGCACGACGTGTCGCAGCTTGCCGGCGTCGGTGGTGAGGGTCCCGGCCGAGCGATCCTCGAGCGAGAACGTGTTGCCTCGCTGTTCGAGCATCGGCTGCATCGTATCGGCCACCTCTCGGACGAGCTGCACGGGATCGGTGACGTCGAGCGCGACCGGCATCCGGCCGCCTTCGAGCCGTGCGTAGTCGAGCAACTCGCTGACCATGCCGAGCAGCAGCCCGGCACTGCGGCGCAACTGCTGCACGTCGGCCGTGGAGACGACGAGGCCCGCCCGCTGCACGTCGCCTTCGATGATGTCGGCATAGCCGAGGATGGCCGTCAGCGGCGTCTTCAGGTCGTGACAAAGGCTTGCGAGGAAGTCGCTCTTCTCGGCGCTGGCGTCCTCGGCCCGTGCGCGCGCGGCCTCGGTCTCAGCGCTCGCGGCGGCGAGCGCGGCCGCCATGTCGTTGAAGGTCCGCGCGGCGCGCCCGAACTCGCTGTCGCCGGTCACCTTCAGCCGGAAGAGATAGTCGCCCTCCGCCACGTGCCGGGCGGCCACGTCGAGTCGCGCGAACCCGCTGGTGAGCACGAACGTGAACGCGCCGACGATGGCCAGGCCGACGAGCAGCGAGACCGCGAGCAATGCGACGGTGAGGCGGTCGGCCGACCGCAATGCGGCAGCGAAGCGGGCCGTGTGATCGGCCGTCGCCGCCTGCGCCTCCGAGCGCCAGGCCGACAGCGCATCGAGCGCCGCCGATGGCGGTACGACGGGCTCGCGATCGGATGTGGGCTCCTCGAGCATGCGCCGCCATGACGAGACGAGCGGACGGTACCCGGCGAGGAAGGGATCGGCGCCTGCCTGATCCGCGACCTCGTTCACGTGCGCATCGAGGATGTCGAGGCGGCGGTGCACCAGCGCCACCTGCTCGCGGGTTGGCGACAACTCACGGAGCACACTCACTTCACGCCAGCGCAGCTGTAGTTCCCTGTCGATCGACAGCAGGCGTTGTGAGAGTTGCTGCCCCGCCTGGAGGTCCGACAACGCCACGGTGGTCCGCTGGCGTGCCAGCACCGACAGCAC
>JAEYZV010000121.1 GCA_023427865.1 Acidobacteriota bacterium | reverse complement strand
CGACCGGCGGGCAATGCTCCCGCCGGCAGCAGCGGTTCTTAGGTAGGGCGCGTGGAAGACCCGCCGATGTGCGCCGTGGGCGCGCGGCGGGTTCCCCCGAACGCGGCGTAGCAGGTTCGTCGGTAGGGTGCGTCGAAGACCCGCCGTTGTGCGCCACGGGCGCGCGGCGGGTTCCCCGAACGCGCCAGGACACTCAGATGAGCATTCCTCGCATAGCCATCCAGCGGCCGGTCACGATGTTCATGATCAGCGCCGTCATCGTGCTCCTCGGCGCGATCTCGCTGGTCCGACTCCCGGTCGACCTGCTCCCCGATCTGTCGTTTCCAAGCCTCACGGTCCGCGTGTCGTACCCGGGCGTGGGCCCGCGCGAGATCGAGGAGACCATCACCCGGCCGATCGAACAGACGGTGGCGGCCGTGGCCGGCCTCGACCAGCTGAACTCGACGTCGGCCGAGGGCAGCAGCACCGTGCGGCTCAACTTCGTCTGGGGCACCGACCTCGGCGAAGCGGCCGACGACCTGCGCAGCCGCATCGACCGCATCCGCGGCCGGTTGCCCGAGGACGCCGACCCGCCGGTCATCTTCAAGTTCGACTCGAACGCGTGGCCGATCATGAGCATCGCCGTCCAGGGCGACATGGACGCCGTGACGCTGCGCGAGATGGCCGAGCGCACGCTGGCCCAGCGCCTCGAGCGCGTCAACGGCGTGGCGTCGGTGACCGTGCAGGGTGGGCTGCGCCGGCAGATCCGGGTGGACCTCTCGAAGGAGAAGATCACGGCCCTCGGCCTGCCCGTCGATCGCGTCGTGCAGGTGCTGCGGACCGAGAACCAGAACATCCCTGTCGGTGAAATCAACGAAGGCTCGCTCACCTACCTCGTTCGCAGCCCGGGCCAGTTCAACGACCTCGAGGAGATCCGCAACCTCGTGGTGCTGACGCGCGACGGGGTGCCGGTGTACATGCGCGACATCGCCGAGGTCCGCGACGGCACCGAGGACTTCCGCCAGTTCACGCGCGTCAACGGCCAGCCCGGCGTGCAGATGCGGATCACCAAGCAGTCCGGCGAGAACACCGTCGCGATCTCCGAGGCCGTGCACCGCGAGGTGTCGCGCATCAACCGCGAAGTGCCGGGCGTGCAGCTCACCGTGTCCAACGACAGCGCCGTCTTCATCGAGCAGTCGATCGCCTCCGTGCGCGAGGCCGTGATGCTGGGTTCGGTGTTCGTCGTCCTGATCATCTTCGTGTTCCTGCGCAGCTGGCGCTCGACGCTGATCATCTGCACGTCGATCCCCATCTCCATCGTCGGCACGTTCGCGTTGCTCTACTTCGGCGGGTACACGCTGAACACCATGACGTTCGGCGGCCTCGCGCTCGGCGTCGGCATGATCGTCGACGCGTCCATCGTCGTGCTCGAGAACACGCAGCGGCACCTGGAGATGGGCAAGTCGCGGGCCGAGGCCGCCATCGAGGGCAGCGAGGAGATTTGGAGCGCCATCCTGGCCTCCACGCTCACCCACATCGCCGTGTTCGTGCCGCTGTTCTTCCTGAGCGGCTTCTCGAGCGTGCTGTTCAAGCAGCTGTCGGTGGTGGTCGTCTTCTCGCTGCTGATGTCGCTGTTCGTGGCCGTCACGCTCGTGCCGGTGCTGTGCTCGCTCCTGATGACCGAGCACGACGAGGACATGGAGCGCAGCGGCGTCACCGGCTGGCTCTTCAAGACCAGCGGTCGCGCGCTCGACGGGCTCGACAACGGGTACGCACGGTTCCTCGGCAAGGCGCTGCGCCACCGCCCGACGGTGCTGGCCGCAGGCGCGTCGCTGTTCGCGCTGGCCGTCTTCCTGTACCCGCAGCTGAAGTTCGAGCTGATGCCGCAGACCGACGAAGGCGAAGTGCGCGTGGACGTCGAGCTGCCGGTGGGCACCCGCATCGAGACGACGCAGGCGGCGATCATCGACATCGAGGGCCGCATCAGGGAAGCCGTGCCGGAGATGGTCACGCTCATCTCGCAGGGCGGCGGCGGCGGCTTCATGGGCGGCTCGAGTTCGCATCGTGGCGATTTCACGATCCAGCTGAAGCCGAAGGCCGAACGCACGCGCTCCAACGAAGAAATCGCGCAAGACCTGCGCCGGCAGCTGCAGGGGATCCCCGGCGTCGTCAGCCGCGCCCGCGCCTCCGGGGGATCGCAGTTGAACCGCATCCTCGGCGGCAATCAGGACGCGCGGCTCTCGCTCGAGATCCGGGGCTACGACTTCGATGACGCCCAGCGCCTCGTGAACGACGCCGAGGCGCTGCTGCGGACCGTGCCCGGTATCGCCGACGTGCGGCGTGCGCGGCAGGATGGCCGGCCGGAACTCGCCGTCCGCGTGGATCGCGACAAGGCAGCCCTCTTCGACCTCAGCGTGACGAGCGTCGCCGACACCCTGCGGACGAACGTCGCCGGCACCCAGGCCGCGTTCTACCGTGAGCGCGGTCAGGAATACCCGATCGTCGTGCGCCTGCGGCAGGAGGATCGCGAGCGCATCAGCGACGTCGGCGACGTGCTCGTCAGCGCGCCCGGCGGCCGCGTCGTGCCGGCGCGCAGCCTGCTCACGGTGGAGCCGGAGAACAGCCCCGTCGAGATCGAGCGCAAGAACCAGGAGCGCATCTCCCGGGTGAACGCGGAGCTCGAGGTGAGCCTGTCGGACGCGGTCGCGGCCGTCGAGAAGCGGCTGCCCGAGCTGGACGTGCCCGCGGATTTCTCGGTCGGGTTCGGTGCAGAGCTCGAGGAGCAGATCAAGGCGTTCACGCAGCTGAAGTACCTGCTGCTGCTCGCCGTGGTGCTCGTCTACGCGGTGATGGCGTCGCAGTACGAGTCGTTCCGTGACCCCTTCATCATCATGTTCTCGATCCCGCTGGCGGCGATTGGCGTGGTGGGGGCGCTGCTGCTCACCAACACCACCTTCAGCCTGCAGGCCTACATCGGCGTCATCATGCTGGCCGGCATCGTGGTCTCCAACGCGATCCTGCTCGTGGACTACACGTCGACGCTCCGCAAGCGCGACGGCATGGAGTTGTTCGAGGCGGCCACCACCGCTGGCCGCACGCGTCTGCGCCCGATCATCATGACCACACTGACGACGATCCTCGGGCTGACGCCGATGGCGTTCGAGATCGGCGAAGGTGCGGAACTGCAGGCGCCTCTGGCCCGCGTGGTGATTGGCGGGCTCATCGCGTCGACGCTCATCACGCTCGTGTTCGTGCCGACGCTCTACACGATCTTCGAGCAGGGCCTGAAGGGCCTGCGGCGCGCACCGCAGGCAAAGACGCCCGATGCCGAGGAGATGGCGACACCGTAGGGTCCCGTCGCCGCAGCGGCGACGGCTACGTACAACGGGATTCCTGCACGCGTGTTCTGGCCGCAGCTGGATCCCGTACGCAGCCGTCGGGCCCTGCCCGACGGTCAGCCTGTCGACCGATTGCCTACTGCCACAACGCGTTGAACACCATCTTGTACGTGCCGTGCGTCTGGGCACGGTTCTGGGGACGGAAGCCGATCAGCACGACCCGTCCCTTGCCCTGCGCCACCGATACTGCCGCGGCCTTGCGCGCGATCACCGGTTCGCCGAGCAGCCAGCCGCTCTGGAGGATGTCCCGCTCCACGTACGTGGCGAGCACCGACACGTCGTGGCTGCGCGAGGTGGAGGTCACCTCGAAGGCCTGGCTGCCGGGCATGAACAGCACCAGCCCGTCGGCCGGCATGCCGTACGCGAGCGGGTGCTCGTTGGCAAAGCGCACCCGCAGCGTCGACCCGGGCGCCCAGAACTCCTGCGACGACAGCCCGGCAACGACGTTGCGCACCGGCAACGAGAACTTCTGGACCGGCAGGTCGGCCGCCTGACCGAACGTCAGCAGCGTGCCGCCGCCGTCGACGAACGCCCGCAACGCCTTCACGCCCTCGTCGCCGAAACCGCTCCGATACTCGGGCGGCGTCAGTCGCTCCGTCTCGCTGAGGCCGTCGCCACTTCCCCGCTGCCGGTCGGGATCGTCGCCGGTCATCGCCGCGACCGAGTCGGCCGGCAGCACGATAACGTCGAACTTCGCCTCCAGCCCGCCCGCCTCGAGGTCTGCGTCCCTGACCGTCGTGAACGGCACGTCGAACTGCTCGAACAACAGGCGCGTCCAGCCCTCGTCCATGTTGCCCCCGCGGTAGCGCTGGAAGAGCGCGACGCGCGGTTTGGCCAGGGTCGCCGCGTCTGCCGGCGCCGCACCGCGTGCGGCGGCGAAGTCCACGCCCGTGCGCTCCGCGATGGCCTTGACGTCGCCCGGCGCGACGAGGAAATCGCCTCGGCGGATGCTGCCGTCGGCTGACGCGGCCCGGGCACGCCGTACGCCGACGCCCTGCGCCAGGAGGAGCAGCGCCGCACGATGGGCGTCGTTCAACCTGCCGTCCAGGACGTAGCCGTGCGGGGCGGGCGAGGCGACGGTGCCCGCGGTGACGAGCCGTGCGGTCAGCTTCGTCAGTGGCGCCGCCACCGCCTCGGCGAGCGGCTCGCTGCGCACGCCCATGAACTCGCCGAACGTGTCGGTGGACATGTCGTACGGGCGAATCGGGTCGCCGTCGCGATCGCGCGTGTACGTGTTGTCGGGATAGAAGGTGCGGCCCAGCATCCAGCGCACGAGCGCCTGCTTCGGCTGCGCCATCGACACGACGAAGGAGCCCGGCGCGAAGACGCGCCCGTCCGTGATGAACTGCGCGGTGGCCTGGTGTACCTCCACCCCGGAGTCGAGGAGCATGTTCACGAGTTTCCGCACAGTGAGGGGATCGTGCTGCCCCGCGGCGAGGACATAGGCCTTCACCGCGCCGGTCCTTCCGCGCTCGATCTGTCGCGAGGCCTTCAGGTACATGTTGCGCAGGACCGTCTCGCGGTTGCGGGCCGCGAGATCGACCGTGGCCCACGCCGCGATCTTCTGCTGCTCGACGATGTCGCGCACTCTCCACCAGCCGCCCGGCCACAGGCTCGGCATGGTCGTCTGCGGAGCGTACTCGGGCAGGTTGCGCGGACCGCCGCGCAACTGGTCAGGATGCAGGAACATCGGCGTGGCCAGCCGCGCGCTCGCCGACTCGGTGAGCATTCCCGCGATGTTGTGGAACGGCGTGATCCAGTGGAAGCCCATGTGGCCCCAGCCGGAGTAGATCGCCGCGCCGACGACGCCGGTCTTGCCCGCCGCTTCGAGGTGGGTGCCCATGTGGCCGCCCCACCACGCCATCTCGCGCCACACCAGCGGGTCGCCGTCCGGGCGGATCGGCTCGGCGTACGGCGGGATGTACAGCCGCGCGTTGGTGGCGCCCATCTGGTGATGGTCCACGTAGGCCTGCGGAATCCAGTCGCGGTAGAGGATCTTCGCGAGGCTGCGCGACTCGGGCAGGTTCAATGCGAAGCCGTCGCGGTTGTTGTCGTGCCCGGAGTACTTCTGGTAGAGCCACGGCAGCGACCCCGCTTCGTACTCGGTGCCGACGTGCTTCATGTACCAGTCGGCGATCATCTGCGTGCCGTCCGGGTTGATCGACGGCACGACGATGCTGATCACCTGGTCGCGCATGCGCGCCGCTTCCTCGTCGTCGCGCGTGATGCTGTCGAACACGAACTCCGCCGCCGTCTGCGACGCCGCCACCTCGCTCGAGTGCAGCGCGAAGGTCTGGATGACGACCGCGCGGCCTTCCCTGACGATTCGGTCGACGTCGGCAGGCGTCGCACCGCGCGGGTCCGCAAGCGTGGCGTTCATCGTCCGGAGTTGCTCGAGACGCGCCAGATTGGCCGGCGAGGAGATGAACAACGCGATGTACGGGCGTCCCTCGCTGCTCTTGCCGAGCTCGACGAGCTGCACGCGGTCGGTGGCGCCAGCCAGCGTGCGGTAGTAGTCGAGCAGCCGGTCCCAGCCCGCGAGCTTGCGGTCCTCGCCCATGCGGTGGCCGAAGAACTGCTCGGGCGAAGGGAGGGTTGCGCGACGCGCCTGCGCGGCGACGGGCGTGAGCGCGGCGTGCCTGAGCGAGGGGATGGCTGCCGCAGCGAGGCCGGCCGTCAGCAGGAGGAGCAGCGACCGGAGTGACCGCGGGCGAAGCGAGCTGAGCATGGCGGATTCTGCCATGGCTCCAGGCGGAGGGCAGCGCTACAGTTTGTCGCGGAGCTGGACGACGCTGAGACCGGAGACGGGGTCGATCCAGTCTCCGGCGACCTCGGCAAGAGGCTGCAGCACGAACGCGCGGTCGCGGAAGCGCGGGTGTGGCACCTGGAGGCCAGGCTCGTCGATGACGAAGTCCCCGTACAGGATCAGGTCGAGATCGAGGGTGCGGGGCGCGTTCGCGAAGGGCCGCTCGCGCCCGGCCGCCTTCTCGATCGCCTGCAGCGCCTCGAGGAGCGATCGCGGACCGAGGTGCGTGCTGCCCACGACCACCTCGTTGAGGAAGACCGGCGCATCGGGCGGCCCGCCGACCGGGTCGGTCTCGTAGCGGGCCGACGCGACCGCACCGCTGAGCAGGGTGGCGAGTCGGTCCTCGGCCTCGTCCAGTTGCGTGTCGCGATCGCCGAGGTTGCTGCCGAGCGCTATCGCGACAGGAACGCGCGCTACTCCACCCACCGGACCGGCAGCACGCCGTCGCCGGTGCTCGCCCCTTCCATGCGGCGGCCGAGCAGGTCGTCGCGTCCCTCGACGGCATAGTCGAAGAACCGCTTGTGCTCGCGCATCTCGCCGAGCAGCAACGTCAGCATGGTGCGATGCCGCGCATGCGTCATGGCCTGCACCCGCGGCGCCCATCGGTCGATGAACGCCTGCTGCTGCCTGACGTCGTCCTCGAACACCGCCGCTTCGCGCTTGCGCCCCTTGCCGCCGGGGACCTCCAACGGTGTGATCGCCGTGTCAACCGTGCCACCGAGATCCTCGACCGCCTTGCGCACCCACTGCAGGTGGTGCTCCTCGCGGCCGATCACGTACTGGTACGTGTTGTTGGTCTCGTAGTCGGCCACGGCCTGGGCGCCCTTCACGTGGCGATCGAACAGCGCGAGCTTCTCGCGATAGAACTCCAGCAGGAGCGACAGCGTGGCAGAGGGCTTCACTTCTGTTTCTCCTTGCAGCTGATGCAGACGCGCGTCCACGGGATGGCCCGCAGGCGGGCCGCGGAGATGGGCTCACCGCAATCGCGGCACACGCCGTACGTTCCCCGGTCGATGCGCTCGAGTGCCTCCTCGATGGCCTGCATGATCTTGGCATCGGTGGAGCGCAGCTTGAGCGCGATGTGGACCTCGTTGATGCCGTCGGCCTGGTCGGCCATGTCGCCCTGACGACTGTTGCCCATCATCGAACCGATGGGCTTGAGTCCCTCCCCGGCGAGCAGTTCGCGTCGCTTCTTCAGGAGGGCTTCCTGGAACTCCGACATATCCACCGTGGCACTCCCCTCCTGCCCAGTTCCTCAGCAGGAAGCTAATCGCCGCATGTTAGCACCACCCGGAGAGGCTGGGCTATTCCGCCCGGAGCACCGCGAGCGGCCGCCTGCGGACGACATCGAGGCTTGCCAGGACACCCACCACGCCCACCAGCACGGCGGTCAGGACCACACCCGCGACCAGGGTGCCTGGAGAGGGCTGCCAGCGCATGTCGAACAGGTAACGCGACACCGCCCAGCTGAGGGCGAGCGCGCCGAGCGCCCCGACCGTGCCGCCGAGGGCGCCCAGTCCGAGGTATTCGAGCGCGACCATGGCGGTGATCGTGCGCGGCGGCGCGCCGAGCGTCTTCAGGATGGCCGACTCGTACAGGCGCTGGAATCGGGTCATCGCCACCGATCCGATCACGATCAGCACGCCGCTGAACAGCGCGAGTCCGCCCACGGCGGTAATCGCCAGCGTGACGTTCGCGAGGATGCCCTGGGCCGCCTTGACGACCTCGCGGACGTCGATGGCCGAGACGTTGGGATGGACGGCGACGAGGTCCCGCTGCAACCGGGCACGGGCGTCGGGCGAGTCCGGCCCGCGCAGCACCCCCATGTAGCCGTGCGGCGCCTTCTCGAGCGCGCCCGGCCGGAACACGAACATGAACCCGCCCGAGCGCACGTCGTTCCAGTCCACGTTGCGGATGGAGGTGATCTTCGCCTCGATCACGCGGCCGAGGATGTCGAACCTCACGACGTCGCCGAGCTGCAGGCCCGCATTGCGCTGCAGCGCTTCCTCGATGGACACCTCCGGCATGGCCGGCGCCGCCGCGGGCCAGAACTCGCCCTCGAGCAGCGTCTCGTTGGCCTCCAGCCGATCGCGGTAGGTGATCACGAACTCGCGCCCGAGTCCCTGCCGTCCCTGGACGTCCTCGACCCCGTCGATCTGCGTGTCTGCACCACGCACGCCGGTGACGCGCGCCCGCAGCACGGGCAGCAACCGCAGGGCGGACGCGCCCGGCGTGCCGGCAATGACGCGCTCGACGTCCGGGACCTGGTCGCGCTGGACGTCGACGAGGAACATGTCGGGCGCGTCGGGACGGAGATCGAGCGAGAACTGGTCGAGCAGCGTCGCCTGCACGAGACGGACGCCGAGGATGAAGAACGCGCCGAGCCCCACCGCGAGCAGGATGACGCGCGTCTGGTTGCCGGGGCGTGCCAGGCTCAGCACGGCGTGCCGGAGCGCGAACACACGCGAGCGCCGCAACGGCCGCACGGCACGCACCACGAGTGCCGACGTGCCGAAGAGCAGGAGCGTGACCGCGAGCAGGCCCGCCGACACGATGCCGCCGGCGCGAAGCGAGGCGGCCTGCCACGACGCAACACCGGCGAGCGCAAGGCCGACAGCGACGACGGTGCCCCACTGCAGCCAGTCGATGCGTCGCAGCCGTCCGCCGAGTGACGTCCGCGCGGACTCGTCGCGCAGCAGCCACAACGGACGCACCCGACGCACCTCGAGCAGTGGCACCAGCGCGAACAGCAGTGAGACCAGCACGCCGATCGCCACCGCCTGCACCGAGGCCTGAGGCGTGAGGCGGGCGTCGATGCGCTCGAGGCCGAAGAGCCCGCCCGGCAGGAACCGCACCGAGACCGCGCCGAGCACGAGCCCGATGAGACTTCCGAGCAACCCCAGCGTCGCCACCTGGGCGACGTAGATGTGGAGGATCTGCCGGCTCGTCGCGCCGAGGCATTTCATCACCGCGATGCTGCGGATGCGCTGCCCGATGAAAACGCGCGTGACCGACCACACGCCGATGCCGCCGAGCACGATCATCACGAAGCCGATCAGGCTGAGGTAGTTCTCCGCCACCCGAAGGTCTTCGCCCAGCCGGTCCTCGGTCGAGCGATAGGAACGCGCGCTGACGAAGCTGCCGCGGAACTGCTCGCGCACGGTCTCGACGAGCGGGTCGATGCCGGCTTCGTCGACCTTCATGAGGATCGCGAACCGGGCCCGCGCGCCATAGGCCAGCAGCCCGGTCTCCTCGAGGTACGACCGCGCGATCAGCACGCGCGGGCCGAGGCTGAACATCCCGACGCGACGGCCCGGCTCCTCCTCGATCACGCCGCGAATGGTGAACTTTCCCTCGCCGATCCGGATCGCGTCGCCAACGGCGACGCCGAGCTGCACGAGCAACTCGGGTCGCACGAGCACGCCGTGATCCTCGAGCAGCGCGTGCGCGAACGCCTGGCCGCCGCGAAGGACGATCTTCCCGTACAGCGGGAACCCGCGGTCCACCGCCTGCAACTCCGCCATGCGCGCCACCGGCCGGCTTTCGTCGGCCGGGCGCACCATCGTCGCCAACTCGACGACTTCGACGCGTTCGCGCACGGGTGCACGTTCGATCGCCTCGTCGACACGCGACCGCACCTCGGGTACCCAGGGCCTGTTGGTGGAGACCACGACGTCGGCGGCAGTGAGCACGCGCGCCTGGCTGACCAGGGCCGTGCGGACGTTCTGGATTACCGACCGAAGCGCGGCGATGGCGCCGACGCCGATGGCGACGCACAGGAAGAAGAAGAGGAGCCGTCCCCAGGCGGCGCGGAGCTCGCGCCAGACCATCCGCAGCGTGAACACGGCTCAGCGGCCTCCCACGGGAACCGCTTCGGCGGGAGCCGCCGCCGCGCGCTCGATCCGCTCGACGACGCTGCCGTCGCGCATCACGAGCTGCAGGTCGGCGCGGGCGGCGAGATCGCGATCGTGCGTGACGAGCACCAGCGTGGTCCCGCGCGAGCGATTGACGTCGAACAGCAGGTCGATGACGTGCTGCCCGTTGTTGGAGTCGAGGTTGCCGGTCGGCTCGTCGGCGAGCAGCACCTTGGGCTCGTTGGCGAGGGCACGCGCGAGCGCCACGCGCTGCTGCTCACCGCCAGACAGCTGCGACGGGTAATGGCGGACGCGCGCGTCGAGCCCGACCTCGTGCAGCAGCCGCGTCGCGCGCGCGTGTGCGGCGCGCGCGCCGGCAAGTTCCATCGGCACGAGGACGTTCTCGAACGCGGTCAGCGACGGCATCAGGTGGAAGAACTGGAACACGAAACCGATGAGACGGCCTCGCAGTCGCGCGAGCGCATCCTCGCCGAGGTGCGTGATGACCGTGCCGTCGATGGCGATCTCGCCCGTTGTCGGCGCGTCGAGCCCCGCCATCAGCCCGAGGAGCGTGCTCTTGCCGCTGCCCGACGGGCCGACGATGGCGACGCTGCGGCCGGCGGGGATCAGGAGGTCGAGGGGCTGGAGGATGGTCAACGGGGATCCGCCGCTGTCCACGGTCTTCGAGACGCCACGCAGTTCGATCATGAGGATGTGAGGACGCGCGCGAGCATGGGCTGGAGCGCCTGCCACACGAGGTCGGCGACGCGCCGGGTGCCAGCCTCGTTGGGGTGGATGCCGTCGGCCTGGTTGAGGGCCGCGTTGCCCGCCACGCCGTCGAGGAAGAACGGCAGGAACACGACGTCGTGCTGATCGGCGAGATCGCGGAACGCCTGCCGGAACTCGCTCGTGTACTGCGGCCCGAAGTTCGGCGGCGCCTCCATGCCGCACAGCAGCACCGCGATGTCGCGCGCCTTTGCCGTCTCGATGATCTCCGAGAGGTTCTCCTTCATCTGTGCGATGGGCAGCCCGCGCAGCCCGTCGTTGGCGCCGAGTTCCAGCACGAGCACCTTCACGTCGCCCTCGAGCGCCCAGTCGAGTCGACGGAGTCCACCAGCCGTGGTGTCGCCCGAGACACCGGCGTTGACCATCTCGACGTCGAGTCCGGCCTCGTCGATCCTGGCCTGCACGAGCGCGGGCCACGCCATGTCGGGCGACAGGCCGAGCCCGGCCGTGAGACTGTCGCCGAGCGCGACGACGCGCGGCCGGGTACCCGCGGCCGTGGTCGAATCGGCGGGCGTCTCCGTTCTGGCGCCAGTGCCACTGCCGCTCCCGGCGCCCCGGCCGGCTGTCCCATCGCCACCCACGCCGCGACCGGTAGGGCCGGCTGTCCCAGCCTGGCCATCCTCCGCGGAGTTCCGCTCGACACCGCACGCAGCACTCACGACGCCGAGCGTCAGGAGCAGGAATCCTCGTCGCTTCATCGAGTCACCGTGTGTTCAACGCCGCGATCTTCGCCTCGACGTCAGCGAGCGCCCGTTCGAGCATGCCGCGATGCGGCGGACGGCAGGCGAGCTGAAGATCCGCGAGCACCCGTGCGCGCGCCAGCTGCAGCGCCTCGAGCTCCTGCAGGCGCGCCGCCTCGTCGGGCGTCACCGGCGCCGCACTCGACGCTGACCGGCGCTCTGCCGCCGCCTCCTGCTGCTCCTCGATGGACTTGCTCTCCCATCCGCGGGCCATCGTTCACCTCGATGCTGGAAATTGCAGGATTCCACAATTTCAGAATGTCATTCCCGCCAGACTGCCGCCACCATTGGCGGTCATGATGAAATTCCGAAATTCTGAAATTCTGAAATTCTCTGCGGTTCTGCGACCCCAGTTATTTGACTACCACCCCCGCCCTCACCCATCGGCCGGGCATCGCGACGCCGCGGATCTCCTCGTATCGGGAGTCGCCGAGGTTGGCCACCTCGACGAACGCCGTCACGCGGCGGAACGGCCGCGCCACGCGCAGGTCGACCGTCGTCCAGGCGTCGCGCCCGGTGGGCCGGTGGTGTTCGAGGCGCACGCCGGTGTCGATCGCGCCCGGCAGGCGGAGGGCGGCATCGGCGCCGAGGCCGTGCGGCGCGTAGTCGTCCACGTATTTCGACAGGCCGCCGGGCCGATCGGCCTCCACCCGCGTCCATGCGTACTGCACGCCGAGCGATAGCGGTCCTTCCTGCCCGCGCAACGATGTCTCGACCCCATGGCTCCGCACGTCGTGGATGTTTTCGGTCCGCCAGCGCTGAGTGGCGTCGGGCCGGACCCAGTCGATCACGTCGCGTTCGCGCCGCACGAACCCGGTGACCGCGCCCACCCAGGTGCCGCCGAGATAGGTGTCGACGCCCGTGTCGGCCGTCCAGCCGCGCTCGGGCGCCAGCGCGTCGTTGGCCCGATGGTTCGGATCGGTGTAGAACCGCTCGGTGAACGTGGGCACGCGGAATGCCCTGCCCACGCTCGCGCGCCATTTCACGCGCGGGCGCAGCGACAGGGCGGCAGCGAGCGACGGACTCCACGCCTGGCCGAACGTCGAGTACGAGTCGAAGCGCGCGCTCGGGTACAGCATCAGACGACCCGCACGAGCTTCGAGTTCGGCAAAGCCGCTGACCCGCCATTCCGTCCGGTCCCCGAGTGCCGAGGAGCGCAGCCAGTCGGCCGTCGCTTCGGCTCCCGACGTGAGTCGGAGCGCGGGCGTGAGCCGGCCGCCGACGCGTGCGGCGCCGCCGACCACCTGCGTGCGATGCCGGTTCGGACGGGCGCCGAGCACCCGCGGGTCGTAGAGGAACTCGTCGCCGTGCGTGCGATACCAGCCGTCGGTGGTCAGGGACCACCCGGGGCGAATCGTCCGCTGGTCCCGCGCCGACAGCATCGTCTGCGTCGTGCGTTCCTGCGATGGCGCCGGGCCATAGAACCCGGCCGCACCGAAATCCTTGTCCAGATGCGCAAGTGCGACCGACGTCCGCCCGATCCGGAGGTCGACGCGCGCCTGCTGGTGGACGAACTCCCGGGCGGGCGCAAAACCGCTCGATCGGTCCACCGAGCCGCTCACTCCGGCCAGGACACCGGCATCCGCGGGGCGCCATGCCGCCCCCGCCTGCACGAGCCCGTGCTGCCCGGCCGCGAGACGCGCCGTCGGGGCCGCCGCCTGCTGCTTCGTGATGATGTTGATGACGCCACCGACGGCGTCGGCTCCGTGCAGCGACGAACCCGCCCCGGCCAGCAGCTCGATGCGCGCGATGTCCTCGAGAGCGATCGGCAGGTCGCCGTTGTGATGACCGGTCTGGGGATCGTTGAGGCGGATGCCGTCGACGAGCACGAGCGTCTGGCCGAATGCGGCGCCACGGACGCTGACGTCGGTCTGGCCGCCGAACGCGCCGCGATGACGCACCCACACGCCGGGGAGCAGCCGCAGTGCGTCGTTCACCGTGGCGATGGGCAGCCGCGCGAGATCCTCGGCCGTCACGATCACGAGTGCGCGCCCCACTGCGCCGGCCGTGGCGGGCGCTGCGGTGCCGGTGACGACAACGCGCTCGTCGAGGGCCGGGATCGGCCCCTGGGCCGCGACCCGGCCCCCAGCCGTCCCGCCGGCGACAAGCAGGCCCACGAGGACGGTGGCAGCGGCTCGCACCCCACCGATTGTAGCGTCCCCGTGCGATACACTCGACCTCTTGGGCCGGGGTTCCCGACCACCCGCCCGACGAGAGGTTGCGCATGACCCGTCGCGTCCTCGCGCCCGTGCTGCTGTTGCTGATAGCCGCTCTCCCGGCGTCGGCGCAGGGTCAGGCGCGCCAGTGGTTCACATACGAACAGGCCTTTGGCGGCGGCCGCGGCGACGCCCAGCCGGGCCTGCAGGCGCTGCCGGAGATCACCGGCTGGATCGACGGCGAGCACTACCTCGAGCGTCGGGACGGGAAGGTGTTCCTCGTGCGCGCGGCCGACGGCACCGCCGTGCTGCACCGCGACGCGGCCGACCTGGCCGACATCGCGCCGAAAGGGCTCGCCAACAACGCGGTCGCGGCGCGCACCTCCGACGACTCGGTCCGCATCTACATCGTCACCGGCGACCTGTGGGCACTCGACGTGCGCGGCCGTTCCGCCCAGCGGCTGACCCACACGGCGGCCGTCGAGGAGAATCCGACGCTGTCGCCCGACGGCCGGCTGCTCGCCTACACCCGGCAGGGCAACCTGTTCACGTACGACATCGCCAACCGGCTGGAACGTCAACTCACCGCCGATGGCAGCGACACGATCCGCAACGGCTACGCGTCGTGGGTCTACTACGAGGAGATCCTGGGCCGCGCCAGCAACTATCGCGCGTTCTGGTGGTCGCCCGACGGCACCCGCCTGGCCTTCCTGCGCTTCGACGACGGCCCGGTACCGGTGTTCCCGATCTACTGGGCCGACGGCCAGCACGGACGACTGGAGCAGCAGCGCTACCCGAAGGCCGGCGACCCGAACCCGTATGTGCGCGTCGGCGCCGTCGCGGCGACGGGTGGCGAGGTGACCTGGATGCAGTTCCCGCCGGAGGCCGACCACTACCTCGCGTGGCTCTCCTGGACGCGCGACAGCCGGAAGCTGTTCATCCAGTGGATGAACCGCGAGCAGGACACCATCCGCGTGCTCCACGGCGATCCGCGCACGGGCGAGGTGACGCGCCTGTTCGAGGAAACGCAACCGACGTGGGTCAACTGGTACGAGGACCTCACCCCGCTCGCCTCCGGCGACGTCCTCGTGCGCAGCGACGTCGATGGCTGGGAGCACCTCTACCTCCACGCCGCCGATGGGACGCGAAAGCGCCAGCTGACGCGTGGCGAGTGGCGGGTACGCGACGTGCTGCACGTGGACGAGATCGCCGGCGTCGTCCTCGTCCTCGCGCAACCAGGCACGACCGGCGAGACGTGGAACACGGAGTTGCGTCGCGTGCGCCTCGACGGCTCGGGCGTGGACACGCTGACGCGCGCGCGCGGCACCTACCAGGTCCGCGTGG
>JAEYZV010000107.1 GCA_023427865.1 Acidobacteriota bacterium | reverse complement strand
CCGAGGTTGGCGACGAGGAACGCCCAGCGGTCGGCGGCTTCCTCGATCAACTTGCTCGTCGGCTTGCCGGCGCCGTGTCCGGCCTTGGTCTCGATGCGGATCAGGACGGGAGCCGGGCCCTCGTGCGCAGCCTGGAGCGCTGCGGCGAATTTGAAGCTGTGGGCCGGCACCACGCGGTCGTCGTGGTCGGCGGTCGTGACCATCGTCGCCGGATATGCCGTGCCCGGCTTCAGGTTGTGCAGCGGCGAGTACTTGTAGAGGACGTCGAAGCCTTCCCTGGTTTCCGAGCTGCCGTAATCTGACTTCCACGCCCAGCCGATCGTGAACTCGTGGAACCGCAGCATGTCCATCACGCCGACCGCCGGCAGCGCGGCGCCGAACAGCTCCGGTCGCTGCGTCATCACCGCACCGACCAGCAGCCCGCCATTGCTACCGCCGCCGATCGCGAGCTTCGGCGTGGACGTGTACTTCTCCCGGATCAGGTACTCGGCTGCGGCGATGAAGTCGTCGAACACGTTCTGCTTGTTGGCGAGCCGGCCCGCGTCGTGCCACGCCTTGCCGTACTCGCCGCCGCCGCGCAGGTTCGCGACGGCGTAGATGCCGCCCATCTCCATCCACGCGAGGTTGGCGGGCGAGAAGCCGGGCGTCAGCGAGATGTCGAAGCCGCCGTACCCGTACAGGTACGTCGGATTGCGCCCGTTCTTCTCCAGGCCCTTCTTGTGCGTGATGAACATCGGGATGCGCGTGCCGTCCTTCGACGGGTAGAAGACCTGCACGGTCTCGTACTGCGACGGGTCGAACGCCACCTTCGGCTGCTTGAAGACGCGACTCTCATGGCTGGTCATGTCGAGCCGGTACACGGCCGTCGGATGGGCGAACGACGAGAACGTGTAGAAGCCCTCCGACTGCTCGCGGCGCCCCGTGAACTGCACGGCACCGATCGTCGGCAGCGACACCTCGTGCTTCATCGAACCGTCCGGGCCATAGACGCGCAGCTTGTTCTGCGCATCGATCTGCCATGTCGCGACCAGCTGGTTGCCGGCCATCGTCACGTCGTCCAGCACGTCCTGCTTCGGCCCTTCGGGGATGAGCGTCTTCCATGCCGATGGCGGTGCCTGCCCGAGCGTGATGGAGACGAGGCGCTTGCGCGGGGCGCCCTGGTTGGTCAGCACGTGGAACGTCGGGCCGTCGTTGCCGACGATCGCGTAGGACGCGTCGAACTGGTCGAGGAACGGCTCCACCTTGCCGTCAGGCGCCGCGAGGTCCTTGACGAACACGCGGTTGCGCGGGTCGGTGCCCTCGCTCTGGTAGATCAGCAGGTACTTCCCGTCGTCGGTCACGTCGGCCACGAGTCCCCAGTCCGGCTCGTCGGGCCGGGCGTAGGTGAGCGTGTCGGCGTCCTGCGACGTGCCGAGCCGATGGAAGTAGACCTTCTGGTTCTTGTTGTCGCCGGTGAGCGCCTCGCCGTCCTTCGGCGCGTCGTAGCGGCTGTAGAAGAACCCCGACCCGTCCTTCAGCCAGGCGGCGGTGGAGAACTTCGACCACCGCACCTCGTCGGCGGTGTCGCGGCCAGTCGCCACCTCGCGCACCTTCCAGCGAATCCAGTCCGACCCGCTCTCCGAGAGCGAGTACGCCATGTAGCGGCCGTCGTCGGAGAAGGTCGTCGAGCCGACGGCAATGGTGCCGTCCGGCGAGAGCGTGTTCGGGTCGAGCAGCACCTCGGGCGTCGCGTCGAGGCTCCTGGCCCGGTAGAACACGGACTGGTTCTGGAGGCCGTCGTTGCGGGCGAAGACGTACCAGTCGCCGCGCTTGCGGGGCAACCCGTAGCGCTCGTAGTTCCACAGGGTGGTCAGCCGTCTGCGGATGCCGTCGCGCGCCGGGATCTGCTCCAGGTACGCGAAGGTCACGGCATTCTGCGCTTCGACCCAGGCCTTCGTGTCGGCGGCGTTGTCGTCCTCGAGCCAGCGGTACGGGTCGGCGACCTTCGTCCCGAAGTAGTCGTCGGTCTGGTCCACCTTCTTCGTCTGCGGGTACGACGTCGGCGCGGGGGGAGCGGCGATCTGGGCGGTCGCCAGTGTGGCGACGCCGGCGAGAATCGGTGCGGTCATGGCAAGGCTGAGCAGTCGGCGCATCTGGGGCACTCCATCATCCTTGATAGCACAGGCAGCCTCTGCCATTGGCGCAGGCCGGCGTACCTCATGCCACCCATTGCGGGCCGCGACCCCGGCCATGTAGGCTTCGGCCGCGGGCACGTCGCGTGTCCGTACCCTCCCGAGGAGTGCAGACGTGTCGTTCAGACCCATCCTGTTTTCCGTGCTGGCCGCGTTCGTCGCTGGCGCGTCGGTGGCTTCGGCGCAGACAGCGCCGGCAGGCAAGCTCAGCATCATCATGTTCGGGGCCCACCCCGACGACTGCGACATCCGCTCGGCGGGAACCGCCGCCAAGTGGGTGGCGCTCGGTCACAAGGTCCGCTTCGTGGCCGTGACGAACGGCGATGCCGGGCACCACGAGATGGGCGGCGGCATCCTTGCCGCTCGCCGCCGCGCCGAGGCGCAGGAGGTCGGCCGCCGCCTCGGCATCGAGTACGTCGTGCTCGACAACCACGATGGCGAGCTGGTGCCGTCGCTGCCGGTGCGTGAGCAGATCATCGCGCAGATCCGCGAAGTGAACGCCGATCTCGTGCTCGGGCCGCGCCCCAACGATTACCACCCGGATCACCGCTACACGGGCGTCCTGCTGCAGGACGCGGCGTTCATGGTCACCGTGCCGAACATCCTCACGCACGTGCCGGCGCTGAAGAAGAACCCGGTCTTCCTGTACTACCAGGACAACTTCCAGAAGCCGAACCCGTTCTCGGCCGACATCGCGGTGGACATCACCGACACGTTCGAGAAGAAGATCGACGCGCTCGACGCCCACGTGTCGCAGATGTACGAGTGGCTGCCGTGGCATGCCGGCAACCTCGACCAGGTGCCGAAGGACCCGAAGGCACGACGCGAATGGCTCAAGAAGTCGCGGTCGAGCGCGCCGAACCCGGCGGTGCGCGCCGGGCTCGAGAAGTACTACGGCAAGGAGGCGGCCGCGAAGATCCAGCACGCCGAGGCGTTCGAGATCTGCGAGTACGGGCGCCGGCCCAATGCCGAGGACATCAAGCGGCTGTTCCCCTTCCTGCCCTGAACGTCAGCCGGCAGGCGCGTACGACTCGAGGTACCCGCAGCGTTCGCAGCGGTACGTCGCGATCGGCAGCACCTCGCGTCCCTTCGTGCGGAGGCCCGTCCAGAAACTGCGCTCTGGCGGGCCTTCCACCCATTCGGCCACCTTCAGCGTGCTGTAGTCGCCATGATCGATGGTGAAGCCGCGCTCCATGCGGCTCCGGCACTTGGGGCACTCGCGAGACGAGTCGGCAATCATCGGCATCTCCGGGCGTTACACTGCCATCCGGCACACATTAACCTGCCCCTTGCGGGGCACGAGAGGGGCATCGCTGATGCGCTTGGCAACAAGGCTCATCGCGCTGGTGGTCGTCGCATGGTGGCCCGCTGCCGCCCTCGTCGTGCACGCGCAGGCGCCGCCGATGTCACTGCAGGACGTCGCCTGGCTCACGGGTCACTGGGCCGGCCGCACGGCGCAGGGGCGGCACATCGAGGAGGTGTGGATGCCGGCGCACGGCGGGCACATGCTCGGCGTGTTCCGCTGGGAGCGCGGTCTCGGGCAATGGCTGTTCGAGCTCCTCACCCTCGATGAAGCCGAAACCGTCGGCGGCGTCGTCGGCCCTTTCACGTCGGATCGCTGGAGCCGGTCCGCGCTGCGCCTGCGCATCAAGCACTTCGACCGTCAACTGCAGGGCATGGAGGAACGGAACGCATCGACGACCCTGCAGCTGGTCGAGGCGACCGCCGACCGACTCACGTTCGAAATGAAGGACGGGGCACGGATCGTCCGGGTCGGCTACGTTCGGACCGGCCCGGATTCGCTGCGCGCCACCTTCGACGAGACCGAGCCCGGGAAGTCCGCGGTGCACATCGAGTTCCCATACGAGCGCGTCAGGTAACCAGACGAAGTTGGGCCATACTCAGCGCCACATGGCCACCGCGTCCGGGCGCCCTCAGCAGGAGCTGCACTGGTCGATCGCACGCGTCGTCGTTCCTTACGCCGGATTCGCCGCGTTGTGGATCCTGGTCTCGGATTGGGCACTCGAGCGGCGCTTCCCCGACGCCACGACGTACCTGGCGTTCTCCACCATCAAGGGGCTGTTCTTCGTCGCCGTCACGGCGGCGCTGCTCGCGGTGCTCCTGCGACTCGAACTGTCGCGCCGCGCCGCAACCGAACGCGCGCTGCAGTCCACGACGTCGCAGCTCGAGCGCGCGCAGCAGGTCGCGCATCTCGGCATGTGGGCGTGGAACATCCCCGACGGCCGGCTCGAATGGTCGGATCAGATGTTCACGATCTTCGGGCTGCCAAGGGACCTGCTGCGCGGTGATCCGCGCGCCGTCATCGTCAACGCCATCCATCCGGAGGATCGCGAACGGGTCGTCGAGGCCCACCGCGCGGCGATCGCCGAAAAGGCTCCCAGCCGCCTCGAGTACCGCGTCATGAGGCCGGACGGCACCGTGCGGGTCGTCTGGGCCGAAGGCGCCGATGTCGTCACCGACGAAACCGGCACGCCCGTGCGGATCACCGGCATCGTCCAGGACATCACCGAGCGCAAGCAGATGGAACGGCAGCTGCTCCGGGCGCAGCGTGCCGAAGCCGCCGGGGCGCTGGCCAGCGGCATCGCGCACGACCTCAACAACGTGCTCACGCCGGTGATGATGATCGCGCCGCTGCTGCGCGGCCGTGTCGTCGATCGCGAAGACCGCGAGATGCTCGACACGCTCGAGCAGGTCGCGCAACGCGGGTCCGAGGTCATCCGGAATCTGCTGACGTTCGCACGTGGCGAGCCGGCGGTGCGGGCGCCGCTGTCGCTCGCGTCGTTGATGGGCGAGGTGGAGCGAATCGCGCGCGAGACGTTTCCGCGCGACATCGAATTGGAGGTGCAGGCGCCGCCGGATCCGTGGGAAGTGGAGGGCGACGCCACGCAACTGCATCAGGTGCTGCTGAATCTGTGCCTCAACGCGCGCGATGCGATGCCGGAGGGCGGACGCCTGACGATGGCGGCGGCCAACGTCACGGTGAGCGAGCAGGAGACGCACGGCGACGCACAGCCGGGGCCGTTCGTGCGGGTCTCTGTCTGCGACGCCGGCGTCGGCATCGCGCCCGAGCACCTCGAGCGCATCTTCGACCCGTTCTTCACGACCAAGGACGTCGGCAAGGGCACCGGCCTCGGGCTCTCGAGCGTCCTCGGGATCGTGCGCGGGCACCAGGGCTTCGTGCGCGTGGAGAGCCAGCGCGGAGTCGGCAGCCGCTTCGACGTCTACCTGCCGGCGCGACTCAGGTAGGGCGCGTTCCCCGAACGCGCCCATCGTGCGACCCGAGGCG
>JAEYZV010000056.1 GCA_023427865.1 Acidobacteriota bacterium | reverse complement strand
ATCATGGAGCGCAAGCAGGAAGCGCGGAACCCATTTTTCCGCGTGGTGGAGCTGACGGACGACACGGACGACCCGGCTATATGGGGCAAGAATTTCCCGCTGCAGTACGACAGCTACAGGCGGACGGTGGACCAGCAGCGCACCCGCTATGGCGGCAGCGAGGCCGTGCCGCGCGCGCCGACGCAGGCCGACCCGCGCTCGGTCGTGGCGCAGTCACGCCTCGAGGAGGATCCGCGCCTCAGGACGATGTGGGCCGGGTATGCGTTCTCGCGCGACTTCCGCGAAGAACGCGGGCACGCCTACATGCTGACCGACCAGATCTACACGGAACGTCAGCAGGCGGTGAAGCAGCCGGGAACCTGCATCCACTGCCACGGCTCGGTCTACGTGCCGTACAAGAAGCTGGGGGGCGGCGACCTCATCAAGGGTTTCGAGACCATGAACAAGATGCCCTTCGGCGAGGCGCGCAAGCACGTCGATCACCCGGTGGCGTGCATCGATTGCCACGATCCGCAGACGCTCCAGCTGCGGGTGACACGGCCGGGGTTCCTCGAGGGCATCAAGCTCGTGAAGGCGAAGGCCGGCGTCGAGAACTACGACGTGAACACGATGGCCACGCGGCAGGAGATGCGGACATATGTCTGCGGTCAGTGCCACGTCGAGTACTACTTCAGGGGGCCGGAGAAGCGGCTGACGTACCCGTGGCACAACGGCATCAAGGGCGACGAGATCCTCGCGTACTACGACAAGGAGGGATTCTCCGACTGGACCCACGCCGAGACGGGCGCGCCGGTGCTCAAGGCGCAACACCCCGAGTTCGAGCTGTACAACCAGGGCATCCACGCGCGGTCGGGAGTCGCGTGCGCCGATTGCCACATGCCGTACCAGCGCGAGGGTGGACTGAAGGTGTCCGACCATCACGTCCGCAGCCCGCTGCTCAACATCAATCGCGCATGCCAGACGTGCCACAAATGGTCGGAGGCGGAACTGTTGACCCGAGCCGAGACGATCCAGGAGCGCGTGTTCGCCCTGCGCAACCGCGCCATGGACGCGCTGATGGAGCTCATCGCCGATCTGAAGGTGGCGCGCGAGAATGGCGGCAGCGACGCGCAGCTCGAGGTGGCGCGGCGGCAGCAGCGCGCGGCACAGTTCCTCCTCGATTTCATCGAAGCCGAGAACTCGATGGGCTTCCACGCACCGGAGGAAGCCGAGCGTCTGCTCGCCGTGTCGATCGACCTGGCGCGGCAGGGACAGATCGCGCTGTTGCGCGGCGGTGCCCCGGCGCCGCCGGTGCCGAAGGCACCAGAAAGCCTGCTGAGGGAACCGCTGCCGACGACAGGTCCCGCGGGGGCCAAGTCGGGCCCGGCCGTGACCGGGCGCGCTGGGGAGTAAGGAGGCGGACGCCTCGGAGAGGCGTCCCTACCTTCTGAACAGCGTGAGTACGTCGTCGAGGCGCAGCACCTGTTCGGCGTAGACGAACCACAGGCTGTCGCCCGCGAACGTCCCGGTGACGACACGCCCGCCGTTCACGTGCCCGGCAAAGACGTTGACCGACCAGAAGGGCGTGACGGTCACGTCGGCGGACGCCTCGATCGAGGTGCCCAGCGAGCGCGACCCGTTCGACCGCCGTCCCGCGTAGCCGAACGCGCCGCCTTCTTCGAGCGTCGCGCCGCTGCCGATGTACCAGAGGTCGGCGGCCGAGGCGAGCCGCAGGGCGTGCACGTCGAGGCGCAGGCCGACGCGCCGGGACGGCCGGGCCATCACCTGCACGAAGGCGTCGTCGACGTTGGTGGTCGACACGACGGTCGTCTGCGAGAAGCGCCGCAGCGTGGGCAGTACGGGGAAGAAGGTGCCGTGCTCGGCATCGCGCGGATCGTCGTCACCGGTGGCGTGCAGCAATCCTGCACGCAGCCAGGGGGCCCAGGGCGCCTTCGCCCACTGGTACCCGCCCTCGAGGGCGAGTGACGCACCGGTGTGGTCCTGTCCATACCAGTCACCGCGCTGGAGCACGCCCCAGGCGAGCACATCCGCGAAGCCATCGCCGACGGGGTAGGACCCGACGAGCGTGCCGCCATAGTTGGTGATGGCGACGTCCACCGCTGTTGCCGACAGCCCCATGTTGTCGGGTCGCTGGGTGACGCGGCGGTCGTCGTCGTACTGGATCACGAAGCCCTGCACCTGCGTGTGCGGCAGGCGGGCGGTGGGCTGCACGCTGACGGTGGCGCCGTAGACGTCGATGTCGTCGATCGTCGGCCCGGCCACTTTCGCGAATCCGCCCTGCGTCGGCCGCAGGCCGATGCCGGTGACCTACACGGGCCCGCGCGTCCAGTCGGCACGGATGCCGTCGAACCCGCGCTGGTAGATGGACCACTCGAACTCGCCGACGAGGCGGGCGTCGAGGCGCTGCCGCTTGATGCTCTCGATGCGCGGGTCGCCGCTCGCGGCTTCCGCGCCAGACGCATACGCCATGCGGCCCACGGTGACGTCGAGGCCCGGCAGCACCTGCTTGAAGCGCGCATTGGCATACCGCAGCCACAGCTGTTGGGGGTGGCTGCTGCGGCCGCCCTGCTCGAAGTAGAGCGAGCCGAGTCCCAGCGGTCCAGGACCCGTCGCGTCGTCGGGCAGGCCCACGAAGCCGGCGTGCTGGGCCGTCACCTGGAGGTCGACGCGCGGCCAGGCACGCTTCAGTTCGAGCTGCAGGCGGTTGGCCAGGTACGTGTAGTCGGGGTCGGCGCCGCCCGGGTTGGGTTCGAAGAACCGCCATGACTCCACGCGTGTCACGTCGCGCAGGGTCAGCGTGAATCCGGACGGGGCGTTCGGTTTCGGGGTGGGAGCCGGCGTCTGGGCCAGCGCTGGAGTGCCCGCCGCGACCGCGGCCAGGAACATGACGGCAAGATGACGAGAAGCAATGAGGAACACGGCAGACGATCCTAAGCGCGGCACCCGTCAACCAAAGCTCCTGCGCTGCGTAATTAGCGTGTCATGACGACGAAACTGCCCATCGTGCGACGGCTGCGAGCGATCAGCGGGAAGATGCTGTTCGGTGTGCTGTGCCTGGCGTCGGCGCCGACACCTGTGTGTGCCCAGCGCGCAGACGCCCAGCCGGCCGCCGTTCCCCCGGCCGCAGCCACGCAATCTGCCGCTGCCGCGCAGGTCCCTGCAGTGGCGAACCCCGTCGTCTCCGACCAGAACGCACAGCAGACGCGACAGCAGCTGCAGGAGCTGCTGAACGATCACCCGCCGGCCCTGCGCGAGGTCCTGCAGCGCGATCCTGCGCTGCTCACCAACGTGGACTATCTCGCGCCGTACCCACGCGTGGCAGCGTTCCTTGCGTCGCACCCGGAGATCACCCGCTCGCCGGCGTACTATCTCGGCACGCCCGCTCTCGACAACGTGCCGTCGCAGCATTGGATGTGGCGCGAGCTCCTGCACTCGCTGTCGATCCTCACGTTTTTCCTGCTGGGCGGATTCGGGTTCGGCTGGCTGGTCCGCACGGCCCTCGACCACCGGCGCTGGCAGCGCGTGTCGAAGGTGCAGGTGGAGACGCACAGCAAGATCCTCGATCGGCTGACCTCGAGCGACGACCTCCGTGCCTACATCGAGAGCCCTGCGGGCCGCCAGTTCCTCGAGTCGGCGCCGATCGCGCTCGACGCGCACAGGCACTCACCACTTGCCGCACCCGTGGGGCGAATCCTCTGGTCGATGCAGGTCGGCATGGTGACGCTGCTGGGCGGAATCGCGCTGGCGTTCATCAGCCGCTCTGCCACAGACGATGCGGCGCTGCCGCTGCGGGTGTTCGGCGTGCTCGCGATCGCGGTCGGCGTCGGCTTCCTGGTCTCGGCAGGCTTGTCGTACGGCCTGTCCCGACACCTCGGATTGTTCCGTGCCCCGGAACTGTCGGCCAGGCAATCCGTACCGCAGGTCTGACATGAGCGAGCCGGTCACCGACGTCCTCTCCCTGCCCGCGTCGGCCGCCGACGAGACGTTCGTGCTGCGCGAGGACGAGTTCCGCCTGCTGTACGAGAGGACGTCGCGTCCGCTCTGGGCATATCTCTGGCGGCTCACCCGCGACAGCCACGCTGCCGACGATCTGCTGCAGGAGACTTATTACCGGTTCCTGCGCACGGCCGGGCGGTACGAGAGCGAACGGCACGAGCGCAACACGCTCTACCGCATCGCCACGAACCTCGTACGGGATGCGCGCCGGCGTGTGCGGCCGGTGACCGTGTCGATCGACGACCCGGCGGGAGCCGTGCTGACCGGAGCGCGCGATGGCGTGCACGCCGCCGGCGATCGCACCGACGTGCAGCGCGCGCTCGCGCAGCTCCGCGATCGCGACAAGCAGCTGCTCTGGCTCGCCTACGCCGAGGGCTCGTCGCACGACGAGATTGCCATTTCGCTGGGGCTGCGGGCGAGCAGCATCCGGACACTGCTCTTCCGTGCGCGCCAGCGGTTCGCGGCGCTGCTGCGCCGGACGTCCACGCAGGAGGGGGAGGCGTGATGCGCGCGTGTGCGATGGAGGAGGCGGTGCTCGAGGCGACGCGGGCGATGTCGCACACGCCGCTGCCGGACGCCGTGCTCGACCATGTCGCCGCCTGTGATGGCTGCCGCGACCTGCACCTGGTGGCCTTGTCGCTCCAGCAGGATCGAGCCGAGGTGATCGCGCAGGCGCGGGTGCCGTCGGCGGGGCAGGTGTGGTGGCGCGCCGAGTTGCGCGCACGTCACGAGGCGGCGGCGATCGCCGCACGGCCGATCACGGTGGCCAGCGGGCTGGCGGTGGCCTGCGCCGTGGGGCTGCTCGCGTCGCTGACCGGCGTCCTCGCGTGGTGGCTGCGGGACCTGCTCGCGGTCTCCACGGTCGTGACGGGTCTCCTCGCGTCGCTGGCGCCGGCCGGGTGGGCCATGCCGACGGGCGCGTGGCTTGCCGCATGGCTGGTTGCCGGCGCGATGCTGCTCGGCGCCCCGGTGGTGCTGTACGTCGCCCTGCGCGACGAGTGAGCGAGGCGGCGTCGGGCAAGGCGCGACGGTCGGCGTTCACACCAATGGTGGACCTTCGGTCGCGGCCGCGGGTGCGAGCCAGGTGTCCGCCATGCGGACCGCTGCAGGCCGGCCCTCGATGGCGACCGCGCCGAGGACCCCCGCGTCGGGCGTGCGCAGATCCCTGACGTACACCGGCAACGTGCGTCCTTCCATGTGGACCCGCCGCCAGCCGTCGCCGTCCGGCGGGGCATCGACCCGTACCGTCAGCCCGCCGCGCAGTCCCGCGCCGGTCGTCTTGAGGACCGCTTCCTTCCGCGTCCACCATTGATGGAACAGGGCGGCGCGCTCGTCGGCAGTCGCGTCGGCGAGCAGGTCGTGCTCCTCGGTGGAGAAGAAGCGCCTGGCGAGCGCCAGCAGGTTGCGTCGCGTGTCGACGTGCTCGATGTCGACGCCGATGGGACCGTGGTCGCAGATCGCAGCCACCGCCATGCCGCCGGCATGCGACACGCTGACGTGCAGCGGCTGCGGTCGTCCGTCCCGGAACGTCACCCGGGGCTTGCCCGAGGACTCCGTCGCCCAGCCGAACTCATCGAGCTCGAACGAGCCTGGCGGGTCGGTCGCCCACGAGAGGCGCAGGGCCACGAGCATCCGCGCGCCGATGTGCGCCGCCAGGAAGAGCGGGCGCCCCGTGGCCTGCAGCCGCGACAGGCGTGCCAGCTCCCCCTCGTCGAGCACGTGCGTCACCCATGGTGGCGATCCCTGCACGGCCGGCACGAACGTGACGTCGATCATGGGCGGCAGTTCTCGCACCCCACGAGGGTACTGCAGGGCGCCTTTGACTCGCCGCGCGAGCCGTGTAGGATGCGTCAGACGGCCGCCACGATTCACGTTCGCCTGTCGAGGAGCCCTGGCACTGCGACCCGGGGCATGCGAGGCGCCATGTCAACTCCACGTCTGCCCTGGGACGAAATCCCGGAGGCCTTCGGCCCATTCGACAAGAGTCCTGCGCCTCCCGTGCGCGCCTGCGTACACGGGGCCGCCGCGGTGCGCCTGGCCGCCGTCGGCCGGCACGTGCGCGAGCACGCGTCGCGCGGCGTGCGGGTGATCGCGCCAACGCACGACCACGCACACGATGTGGTTCGGCACGTGCTCGCGGACCTGCCGGCCACGCTCGGCATCGAGCGGGCCGGGTGGGTCGGCTACGGCGTGCGGCTCGCCACGCCGGCGCTGATCACGCAGGGCCTGACGCCGATCTCCGCCCTCGGTTTCGAGGCGATCGTCGCGCGCGTGGTGGCCCGCGCCCGCTCCGAGAATGCGCTGTCCTACTTCCGCGACGCGAGCCGCCATCCGGGATTC
>JAEYZV010000053.1 GCA_023427865.1 Acidobacteriota bacterium | reverse complement strand
CCTCCGGCGGCGCCGGCTCCCCGCCGGCGGAGGCCCTGGGCCGCATCGACTGGCGATCCAGTTCATGCTGGCGCGCGAACGCGTCCTTCTGCGCGGCGGGGAAATGGTTCGTCGAATACGTGTAGTTCTCGAGCAGCGGCTCGTCGTACACCACGAGCCGGTTCGCGTAGTACTCCAGCGAGCCCTGGGTGCCGAGGAACGTCAGCGGCGGCGCGGCGTGGCCGTTGTTGGCGGTCGCCGCCAGGTTCAGCGTGAAGTCGTCGTACTCGATGATGGCGGCCATCTGGTCGGGCACCTCGCGCTCCTGCCAGCGGAAGATGCCGCCGAGCCCGGCGACGCGCGTCGGCATCGTCACACCCATCAGTGTGTGCGTCGCCGTGATCAGGTGGACGAACAGGTCGGTCGGCAACCCTCCCGAGTAGTCCCAGTACAGGCGCCAGCGGAAGAAGCGCTCGGCATCGAACGGCACGTGACGCGCCGGCCCGATGAAGCGCTTCCAGTCGATCGTCTGGGGCGAGGCGTCGGGGGGCACCGGGTAGTACCACGCGCCGGTCGCGGTGTTGCGGTTGAAGGCGCCGTTGATCTGCGTCACCTTGCCGATGCGGCCGCTCCTGAGGATTTCGATCGCTCGCGCGTTGCCGGGCATGCTGGCCCACTGGCTGCCGACTTCGACGATGCGCTGGTGCTGCTTGGCGGCGGCGACGATCGCCTCGCCTTCCTCCCAGCTGTGCGTCATCGGCTTCTCGATGAACACGTCCTTGCCGGCCGCCATCGCCTCGAGCGCCATCGTCTTGTGCCAGTGGTCCGGCGTGACGATGAGCACGGCGTCGACGTTCCTGTCGTCGAGCAGCTGTCGGTAATCCCGTGTCGCGCGGATGCCGGCGCCGAGGATCTCCCTCGCACGGTCGAAGTGTCCGTCGTAGACGTCGGCGACGCCGACGATACGCGTGTTCGGTATGGCCTGCGTGGCCCGGATGAGAATCTCGCCGCGGATGCCCGCGCCAATCACG
This sequence comes from Acidobacteriota bacterium, assembly GCA_023427865.1. Lineage (GTDB taxonomy): Bacteria > Acidobacteriota > Vicinamibacteria > Vicinamibacterales > Vicinamibacteraceae > Luteitalea. Next base: position 3,223 of record JAEYZV010000053.1, on the reverse strand, counting down.
CCGACACCGATCGTGTCGTTGGCGCTGCGGCCGGAAGCGGCTTGCGCGACGCCGCCCAGTGGCGCGAACCCGAGCGCGCCGGCGGCGGCCAGGCTGCTCCGCACGAAGGCACGGCGGGAGGGGCGAGTACTGGAACTGGACATGCCGGTCATTTCACCACATCCGTCGAGCACCGTCGTGCCCATGCCGCGCACCGCGCAGGACACCTCGCCGCGGCGCGAGGGGATTGCCGTCGCAGACGGCACGTACGGGGCGTTCTGAGGCGAGCCTCACGGGGCCTGGGTCTTGCGGCTCGGGCCTTGGAACCTCCTGGGATCACGTCGCTCGCCTCGCCGGTGGCAGCAGCCGACCTGATACGATTCGCCGGCTCATGCCGGCGCGCGTGCAGGTGCTCATCGCAGCGGTGCTGTTCTCGACGGCCGGCGTCGTGGTCAAGGCCACGACGCTGACGTCGTGGCAGGTGGCGGGCTTCCGGTCTGCGGTGGCGGCGCTGTTCCTGCTGCTCGTGACGCGCGTGCCGCTGCGGCCGACCCGGCGCACGCTGCTCGTCGGCGTGATCATCGCCGTCACCTTCATCACGTTCATCGTCGCCAACAAGCTCACGACGGCGGCACACGCCGTGTTCCTGCAGGCGGCCGCGCCGTTGTACCTGGTCCTGCTCGGGCCGTGGCTGCTCGGCGAACGTGTCCATGCGCGTGACGTGCCGTTCCTCGGCGTCGTGGGGCTCGGCATCGCCCTGCTCTTCGCCGGATCGGTGGCGCCGAGCGCTACGGCCCCCAATCCGGTGGTCGGCAACATCGTCGGGGCGATGAGCGGCGTGACGTGGGCCCTGGTGCTCGCCGGGGTGCGCCTCGTCTCGCGATCGGGCGGCACCGATGTCGCGATGGCCGCGACGTTCTACGGCAACGTCTTCGCCTTCGTGCTCTGCGCGCCGCTGGCCTTTCCCGTCGCCGGCGCGCGGCCGATCGACTGGATGGTGATCGGCTATCTCGGGTGCTTCCAGCTGGCGCTCGCGTACGTGCTGCTGACGCGCGGCATCGGCACGCTGACGGCCGTCGAGGCTTCGCTGCTGCTGCTGCTCGAGCCGGCGCTGAACCCGCTCTGGACCTGGTTGATACACGGCGAGACGCCAGGCGCGCTCGGCACCGTCGGCGGCGCCATCGTGCTCGCGGCGACCACCGCACGCGCCGTACAGCCGGGGCGCAGGGCACCGCCGGTCGTTCCGGCGTAGGCAAGGCTCAGCTTGACCTGAGGGACGCGCGTCAGGTCAACTCGGCCGATTCGGGTGCGCGATGCTCCCGTCTCCCGAACTTCCGTGCGCATCTGGCGAATCGACTCGGCGATGGGCCGATACGGCCTGGGCGTGCTGCTCGTCGCCGCGGCCGCGGTGTGCAGGGACCTCCTGGTCACCCTCGGCTTCGACGCGCGAACGACGACGTTCAGCCCCTTTTACGCGGCCGTCGTGCTCACGGCCCTCGCCGGCGGGCTGGGCGCAGGCACCTCCGCGTTGCTCCTGTCGGCCGCGACGAGCCTGATGTTCTGGTCGCCGGCCGACCCGTTGCCGCCGCCTCCGGCAAATTCGGCCGTCATCTTTCTCGTCGTCGGCGGCCTGATCGTGTGGCTGACGCACGCGACGCGCACCGCCCGCGTGCAGGCCGAACGCGCAGAGCACCGCCTGCAGACGGTGCTCGACAGCATCACGGACGGTTTTGTCGCCGTGGACTTCGCCTGGCGGTACACGTACGTCAATGCGGCTGCCCAGTCGTACTTCGGCAAGGCTGAAGCGGAACTGATCGGACGCAACTGCTGGGACGTGTTCCCGCAGGCGGTCGGCACCCCCCTCGAGAGTTACATGCGGCAGGTCATGGAACGCCGCGAACCGCTGGAGGCGGAACTGTCGGCGACCCTGGCGCCTGGCCGCTGGTCTCACGTGCGGTTCTCGCCTACCGCCGAAGGCATTTCGGTGACCTTCCGGGACGTCACCGAGCAACGTCGCCTGCGCGACGCCAACCTGCGCCACCAGGAACGGCTGCACCGCTCGCTCGATGCCGCGCGGATGGCGGCATGGGAGTACGACACACGTGCCGATCGGCTGAACTTCAGTCCGTCGGCCAGCGACGTGCTGGGCGTTGCTGTCGACATGCTCCCGGAGACGCGCGCCGACGGCGAGTCCATGATTCATCCCGACGACGTCGCCGAACACGCGGCGTGCGTCCGTCGCGCCGCGCGCTCCGCGCTGGGCCAGTACCAGTCACAGTACCGTCTCTCCGATCGCTTCCTGTGCGGCCGGCCCGGCCCTGTCTGGATCGAGGATCGCGGCCGCATCCTGTTCGACAGCGTCGGGCAGATGACGATGATTCAGGGCGTGCTGCAGGACGTCACCGAGCAGCGGGCCACCGAGGAGCGCATCCGTGCCCTGAACCAGGACCTGCAGGAACGGATCGCCGAGCGGCAGGCGCTGCTCGAGGCAGCCGAAGCCTCGCGCGAGGCTGCGGAACGATCGAGCCGCGCCAAGGACGACTTCCTCGCGGTGCTGTCGCACGAACTGCGCTCGCCGATGCAGTCGGTGCTCGGGTGGGTGCAGGTGCTGCGCGGCACGTCGCTCGACGCCGATGCGGCCCGCCGCGCGCTCGACACCATCGAGCGCAACCTTCGCCAACAGGCGCAGTTGATCAACGACATGCTCGACGTGTCGCGGATCGTCACCGGCAAGCTCGCCTTCCACCTCACGACGCTGCCGCTCGGCAGTGTCGTCCGGGAGACGGTCGACGAGTTGCGGCCGCTTGCCGAGGCCAAGGGCGTGGGGGTCGATCTCTCGGTGAGCGGTGACCTGCTCGTCGTCGCCGATCGCGAGCGTGTCCGCCAGGTGGTGTCCAACCTCTTCACGAACGCCGTGAAGTTCACGCCCTCAGGCGGCTTCATCCGCGTGAGTTGCGGTGAACACGAGGGCCGGGCACGCCTCGTGGTACAGGACACGGGCAGTGGCATCCCGTACGAGATGCAGGCGCGCATCTTCGAACGTTTCCGGCAGGCCGACACCAGTTCCACCCGCCACCACGAGGGTCTCGGCCTCGGCCTGTCGATCACGAAATACATCGTCGACCATCTCGGGGGCACGATCGCCGTGGCCAGCGAAGGGCGCGGGACAGGTGCGTCCTTCACGGTGGCGCTGCCGCTCGTGGCACCGCGCGAGCGTGCGACCGCAGCGCTCGGAACCGATCGC
>JAEYZV010000657.1 GCA_023427865.1 Acidobacteriota bacterium | reverse complement strand
CTGCTGCTGGCGCGGGGCGACGGCGTCACCGTGCGCGGCTCGTTCCTCGGCGGCGACGGCTGTCGCCGTCGCACCGACCTCCTCGGCGAATGCGGCGATCCGGTGGCGCAGGTCTTCGTCCAGTTGGCGGACGGCCGCCTGGGCGGCCTCGGTGATGCGGGTCTCGAGCGGCATGGTCGTCCTGAGTGGCGAGCGTCACCCGACACGCGCGACGTGCTGGCCGTGCCGGGATTATGCGAGGGGCATACCACCTCGTCAAGGCGCGCCAAACGCCTGAATTCCGAGGAGAAACGCATTGACCGGTGACGGCCCCGCAGCGTACACTGGCAATATCGTCAGCGAGAGGCTTCCCCTGCAATGGCAGTATCTGCCACCAGGTCGCCTCACGCACGACGAGCGGTCGCGAGACTCACGGACGCGCGCCGCCGGACGGGCCTGGGCTGGTCACCTGCGACCGGACCGCCTCCGTCGGCCGCCGACTCGCGACGGCATCTCCAGGGGGCGTCACGGCTTCGACGGGGGTGTGGAACCGTGGGATGCGTGCCGAGGACTCCGAGCTTCCTCGTTAAACCGTTCGGAAACCAAATGTAACTGCGGAACCGCAGCTTGCACTCGCCGCTTAAATAACGGCGACGCGTCACCCCAGGACGCCCTCGACCGGGGCTGACGCGCCATTCAGAGGGCTGGCCTCCACATGGCGTCTCGGCGTGTGGGGGTGAGACAAGCCGGGGCTGGCTGCCAGTTTTTTCTCGTCGCTCTTTGAGGCTGGCAGCGAGATTTCAAGAGCGGACACGCACGTAGAGTTCTGCGGGGATGTGCCTTCGGACCTGGGTTCGACTCCCAGCGCCTCCACCACCTTCGCTCACCATCCGGCCGATGGACGCCCGACTGTAGCCTCGGCGACATCGGGCCATCAGAGATGGCGGGAGCGCAGGCTGATACGCCAGAGCTGCCAGAGGCGGGGTGTCGTGCCCGCCGGGGCTCACTGGTGACACGGGCGCCTGGCCTCGGCTGAGGCGCTTTCACGAACCGGAGGAATACACCATTGAGTCGTAAGGGAAAGATGACGGCAGTGAAACTGCAGAGGGAGCGTGCACTGGCCGATCGGCGGCGCGCCAAGCAGCTACGTCGCACCGAACCCAAGGCGGCGGTCGACCGGCAGCCGGGCGGCGAAGACGCAGATCTGGCCGGTATCCGTCCAGGTCCGCAGCCGCTGCAGGACTGGCAGATCGAAGAGTAGGCCTGCCCATCGTCGCTCACGTCGGACAATGAGCGGCGCGGGACTTCCCCCGTCGGGCAAGGCCCGACGGCTACGACTCCGAATCGATAGGTGCGGCGCGTTGCAGACCCGTCGATGTCCGGCGTCGCCGGGCGGCGCGTTTTCCGAACGCGCCTTTTTCATTTGCGTTCCCGAACGCCTCGGCCCAACCTGCCGTCTTCGTTCAGTGAGCACGGGGCAAGGGCCGATACGCCGGGTCTCCCCCGGAGACCTCCCGCCAGAGGTCGACGATGCTGACCCGTCGTCCACGCGAGAAATCCACCCACTCCACGGGCGGCGTCCGTTCCGGCAGGAAGCGGATTCCCCACACCGGCGCATATCGATCGACCTCACGCGAGTACCGCGCATCGCCGATGAACCTGGGATCGGTCGCATCACGTGCGGTCCATCCGTCCGAGAACCACGCGAAGCGCCGGTAGTCGTCGCGCAGGCGGTCGTCCTGCCGGATGTGGGCCGGCAACTGCCCAGCGGTGAGCGCCGGGACGGACGGCCCGGGCCGCCACGTCACCGGCCCAACCCACGGCACGCGCACCCGGTCCATGTACAGGGTGCCGCCTGCCTCGTAGATCGTGCGCCACACGACGTTGGTCGCAAAGCCGGGGAACACCGCGGCCCGAAGCGGCCCATGCCCGCGTCCGGCAGCGATCACGCCGAGCGCGTCCGACGCACGTTCGCGCTGCCAGGCGCCCGCGGCCAGGTACAGCGCGCACACGAGGACGGCGACTGCCGCAGGACGCGTGGCCTGCACTCTGGCCCGCGGCGCACGTGATGCACGCACGATGGTCAGGAGGACTCCCGCCAGCAGGATCGACGTGAACACGGGGTCGATGATCGACACCATGTTCCAGGCCGCGCGGACGTCGCTGAAGGGCCAATACAGCAACGTGCCGTAAGACGTGCTCGCGTCGAGGAGCCCGTGCGTGGCCCAGGCAGCCATGCCCGTCATCAGGTAGGCACGCCATGCGGGCCGTCGCGCGGTCCGCGCAAGCCAGGGCAGGACCGCGATGGCGCCGCCGATGGGGATGAAGGCCAACGCGTGCGTGAAATGCCGGTGATACTCGATATGCAGGAGCGGGTCGGCAGCACTCGCGATCAGGCGATCGACGTCCGGCAGGACCGCGGCAATCGCGCCGACCCCCATCAACGCGCCGACTGGCGCGAGCGTCCGGGCGCGTTCGCTGTCACCACGGCCCCCTGACGCTTGCCGCCGAGCACCGCCAGCGCCGACCGCTGCGGCAACCGCTGCCCCGGCGAGCGCGTGCGTCACCGGATCCATGCCGTCGTCGCCTGGTGTGCAGTTGGCCCCCGTCATGTCTCCCTGTTCGGTAAGAGCGGCGTCGTCATCGCCTTGAAGCCGCGCCACCGCCCGTGCAGCACGCCCATGAAGTCGATGAAGGGGCGATGCCCGCGCAGGCTGTCCAAGCGTGAGTCCCGCTCGAAGTACGGATAACACGGAGACCGTCGTCGGCGGCTGCTTCGAGCCGACGAAGGTGGTGTTCGGAGTTGCGTCAGGCGTTCAACTGCTCGTCAGGTGGTGACGATGCGTGCAGCAAGACGCAGTAGCGCCAGTCATCGGAACGGAACGTGCACCGTGACGCAGGCGTCGTTTACCCCTTGACTATCAGGGTACCTGGCTTCCCGGCGCGGTGGGCGGCCTGGATGGCGGTGATGTCGGACTCATGACCAGGGCACTTCATGGGCTCACGCCCCGTGTCTGCCTCAGGGAGGGACGCGATGCGCATCATCCTTGGAGTACTGCTGTGGACCGCCACCGGAACGCTGTTGCCCGGCGGGGTACTGGGGGCGACGCTCCTGCCGTTTTCTGGCGAGGGCAACGTCAACGCCGGACCATGCTCAGCCGACCAGACCGACCCCGCGGCGTGTTTCCTGCTGAGCGACACAACCCAGGCCTACACCGTGAATGGCGTGCCGGGTTACCAATACGAGTTCGCTGGAATCCTCGTGCCCAACCCTGATCCGGATGCGTTCCCGTTTCCCACGTACCTGGGAACTGGCACGTTCAGCTTCACCCACGGCCCTGACTCGCTCGAAGGTACCTGGACCAACGTCTTCGTGCCTGCTGCTCCGCCAGCGGGCTGTGATGCGGCAATGCCTTTCGGCGATCCCGATTGCTGGACGGCGCAGTCGTCAGCCACGTTCGACCACGTCGTGACAGGCGGGACCGGTATGTTCGCCGGGGTGACCGGCACCGGTACCTCCCTCGTCCACGTCCTGACCGGCTTCCCCCCGGGGAACGTGGATCCCGCGGTCGGCTCGCCGTACGCAGAGAACGGAGAGTTCGTGCTGTGGCAGGTGCCGGAGCCCGCGGCGCTCGCCCTGCTCACGATCGGGTTGACCACCGGGATGTGCCGGCGGCGCCGCGGAATGGGGGCGCGCGCTCGATGAAGGTGTAGGGCGCCACGCCGCTGCATGCGCTCCATCGACCGTGAGGCATCACGCGGGGGCGTCAACAGCCGCGAGCGGCAGCGTGAACTTGAACGTCGCGCCGCTCCCTGCGGCCGACTC
>JAEYZV010000653.1 GCA_023427865.1 Acidobacteriota bacterium | reverse complement strand
ACGCTCGTGTCGTGCTCGCCCGCCGGGCGAGGCCCGGCGCCTACGAACGGCATCAGAGGCCCGGCGGCCACGAATGGCATTCAGCGTCGAGGGCCGAATCCGCGCTTGACTATCTACTAAATACTTAGTAGACCGTAGTTCATGGCTCCGGCTCCACCGCTCACCCCGCAGGAACTCGCGATCATGAAGGTGGTCTGGCGCCTCGGCAGCGCGACCGTGCGCGAGGTCCACGAGGTGCTCCGCCGCGAGCGGCGCGAGGACCTCGCCTACACGACCGTGCTGACGATGATGCGCATCCTCGAGCAGAAGGGGATCCTCGCCAAGGCGCCCGACGCCGACTCGCGCGCGCATCGCTACACCCCCGTGCGCACGCAGCGCCAGATGATGCGCCTCATGGTCCGCGAATTCGTGGACCGCGTGTTCGACGGCGCTGCCGACTCGCTCGTGGCGCACCTTGTCTCCGATCGCAAGCTCTCGGCGCGCGATCGTGAGGAGATCCGCAAGCTGCTCGACAAGGAGGCCTGATGTCGCCATACGCCTTCGTCGTCACCTGGGTGGCGCACAGCACCGTGCTCGGGCTCTGCTTCCTCCTGCTCCCGCGCGTGTTTCGTGTGGCCGACCCGCGTCTGCTCGCCTCATGGTGGGGCGTGGGCGCCGCCGGCGTCGTGCTGGCCCCGTTGCTTCCGCTGCTGGCGCCCGCGAGGCGTGTCGCGTCGGCACCGATCGCCGCGTTCGTCGAGAGCACGACGGTCGCGCTCGCACCGGCATTGCCGGCTGCGGCGATGCCCTCGCCGCTCGTGGTGTTGACGACGGTGTGGGCCGCCGGTGCCCTCGCCCGCCTCGTCTGGCTGGCGGTGGGCCGGCGCCGACGGTCGCGTTGTGTCGCTGCCGCCGTGCGCGTCGAGGACGACCCGGCGCTCGACCGCGCGCGCAACCTCGTGCCGGCCCGTGGAGTGCGGTTTCCGCTCGCGTCCGTGCCCGTGGACGTGCTCGCGTCGGCATCGGCATCGCCCTGCGCGTTCGGTTGGCGCCGCGTGCGCGTGCTCGTGCCGCATGCCCTGCAGGAACAGCCGGAGTCGCAGCGTGTTGCCGTCTATCTCCACGAGTTGCTGCACGTCGCCCGGGGCGATGTGCACCGCGCCTGGGGCGACGAGGCGGTCCGGATCCTGTGCTGGTGGCAGCCCGCCGTGTGGTGGCTGCTCGCACGCCTGCGACTCGCGCGGGAGATGGAGGTGGACAGTGAGGTGGTCGCACGGATGGGGAGCACTCGCGCCTACGTGGACGCGCTCGTCTGGTGCAGCACGCTGCGACCCGTGCTGTCGTTCGGGCCTCATGCCGGAGGCTCTCGTCACGCCCTCGTGCGCCGAGTGGCGCTCATGTGCAGGGGAGGATCAGAGATGTCACGCACTCGCCGATGGATCACCAATGTCGCGATGACGATGATCGTGGCCGCCGCCACGGCAACGATCGGGGTCATCGTGCCACTGCGCGCAGCCGCAGGGCTGCAGGACGACGGCAAGGTGGTCTTCGACCGGCCAGGGCCGCTCGAGCGTGCTGCCGTGCTGCCTACCCTCGACGCGCCAGCTCCGCGGCGTGTGCTCGCGGTCGATCCCGTGTGGACCGGCACCGAGGGACACCGCTTCCGCGTGCACCTGGTGATCGACGCGATGGGCCGCGTGGCCGAATCGCGCCTGGTGGGACGCTACGAGAGCGCGGACGCGCCTGCGAGGACGGAGGTCGCCAGCGCCGCGGCCGCCGCGCTCGACGCGGTCCGCCAATGGCAGTTCGAGGCGCCGGTCGCCGCGCCCTTGCTCCTGGCGACGGAGGTCACCGTTGGTACGGTCTCGCCCTCCACGTCCTCGACCGCCACATCTCAGCCGCCGCTTCGTGTGGGTGGCGGCGTCAAGCCTCCGAAGAAGTTGCTGGACGTACCGCCCGTCTATCCGGAGGTTGCCAAGGACGCCGGCGTCTCGGGTGTGGTCATCGTGGAGGCGACCATCGACACCGAGGGTCATGTGCAGGACGTGCGCGTGGTCCGCAGCATTCCGCTGCTCGACGAGGCAGCGCTCGACGCGGTCAAGCAGTGGCGGTATTCGCCGACCTGGCTCAATGGCGAGCCCGTGCCGGTGAAGATGACGATGACCATCAACTTCACGCTGCAGTGAACGCGACTCATGCCGGCGTCGGGCCACGCCCGGCGTCGCTCCGTCCCTGGCGCGCACTCATCGTCCTGGCAATCGTCGGAACGATGCCGGCGGCGTGTGCGCTGCGACGGACGCCGGTCGGCGCGGACCCCTGGGTGACGCGCGTAGCCGCGGCGGACGCCGACGCGTCGGCAGGTTGTTACACGTGCCTGGCAGCCGCGCTCGAGGGCTATGACCTCGCGCTGGCCCAGCGCGCCGATGCCGAGGTGGCACGTCGCGCCTATCGCGTGGCGGCCCACCTCGCTGTCCGGGAGCGCCTGATCGGGCTGTGGCCCGGCGAGTACCAGGAGGCTCCAGCCGCTCGGCGGGCGGGTGGGGCACCGGCCGATGTCGCCGCGGCCGAGGACGTCCTCAGCGTGTTGGCGTGGCGTCGCGGCACGGTGGGGCTCGGGTCGGGCATGTCGGTAGGCCGCGAGGAATTGCCTCGGCTGCGGAGCCGCTATGCCGCGCTCGAGCCACTCGCAGGAGGCGATCCGTGGGCCGCCACGCTGCTGCTGGCGCTCGTGGGGACCCATCCCTTCATCGCCATGGACGAGGGCCAGCGCCTGCCCCCGCAGGAGACTGCGGCCCTGCGGCCTGAGACATGGCAGGCGCGGCATCCCGGCGACCCGGCTCTCGCGTTCACGCGCCTGACGCTGCTGCGTTCATCGAGAGAAGACCTGTCGGCCTTCCAGGCCGAACACCCGGCGTTCGTCGAGATGTCGGCCATCGTCGGTGAGGCCGAACTGGCGCGCGGGCGCCTGGTGTCGGCCGAGGATTCGCTGGCGGCGGCGCTTGCCGACCTGCCCGGGCTGATGCCGGCGCTGACGCTGCGGGGAGACATCCGGCAACGCATGGAGGACTTCGATGCGGCCCTCGGGTTCTACGAGGCCGTGCTGGCGCGCGCACCCGAGCACCGCGAAGCGCTCCTCGGCCGCCTGAAGTGTCTCGGCTTCACGGGACGGCACCTCGAGGCGATTGCCACAGCCGACCGGATGCTCGCGCTCGAGAGCTGGTACCTCGGCGAGGCGCACTACTGGAAGGCGTGGAACCTGTTCAACCTGCGTCGCATCGACGAGGCGCGTGTGTCGGTGGACGATGCGCGGCGCCTGCTCGTGAACGCCGACGTGCACTATCTCGGAGGCGTCATTGCGTTCAGGCAGGAACGCCCGGACGACGCGCTCCGTGACTTCGACGCGGCGATCGATCTCGAGGACCGGCACTGCGAGGCGCATTTCGATCGCGCTGCGCTGTACCTCGTGCGTCGGGTGTGGGACAAGGCGAGCACCGGCTTCGACCAGGCCTACGACTGCCACGCCGCGCGGACGCCGACCTTCGAGCAGCGGATCGCCGACGCGCGGGAGGCGCGCTTGCCGGACGCGGCCAGGGCCGCGCTCGTGGCGCGTCGCGAGCAGGCGCTGCGCGAGCACCTGCACCAGCGCGCGTGGGCGCGCTACAACGC
>JAEYZV010000627.1 GCA_023427865.1 Acidobacteriota bacterium | reverse complement strand
GCCGTAGGCGGCAGCACCAGGGGGGCAGAGCCGTCGTCGTCGACTGCGGCAGGAGTCAGCGGTGCCGCTTCGGTCGGCGCCACCGTGACGGTGGGGATGCGGATGCCCCGCGCGCGCAGTCGTGCGACGGCTTCGCTGGCGTCCGGCTCGGGCAGGTTGACGATGATGAGGTCGGGCGTGAAGGTGTCCAGGCGCGCCAGCGCGAGGTTGACCGACGGGCACACGTCGACCGCGGAGGGCGAGAATCCCGTCAGCAGCACGCGGTCGATGTCCGCGACGCCGAGCGGGCGCGTCGACAGCAGGAGCACCTTCATGCGGTGTCTGCCTTCAGGCGGCGGCTAGCACGCGGCGCCTGCTCCCGGACGTTCCCGCGCGCCGGGCCGTCCATCAGTCACGATCATCGTGTAGTCGGGCGTCTCGGCCGGTAGGTTCGAGCAATAGGGCGAGCGATCTCCGGCGTGCGTGACGGTCGGTGACTCGTCGTGGCACAACGTCAGCTCTTCCGTGAAGGCCAGCGCGGTATGGTACGTCACCTCGCCCGACGTCAGTCGCTGGGCAGGTGTCGAACGCAGCACGGCGCCGGCAAGCGTGACGCTCGCAGCACCGGTCACGAAGCGGAGCACGACACGCGAGCCGGCGTGCATCTGGAGCGTACTCTCGATGCGGACCCCGTGCTTGGACAGATCGATGAGCCGCGCGGGCGGGCCGCCGGCGACCTGCGCCGTGAGATAGGGCACCGACGAGGCCGGGATGCGGGGAACTGCACGTCGCTCCTGGCCGTCGCTGGCGCTGTCGGACCGTGACTTGCTGGTCATGCCAGGAGACTCCCGTGGACGGGCGCCAAAGGCGCAGAGGTGTCCGTCCATCGCGGTAATCGGTCCCGGCCGTTCTATGCTTGAGCGCGCATGCCGAACCCGCAGCGCGCCCCGCACGAGCCCCTCCCCGTACTCGGAGTGCTGATTTCCGGGCGTGGCAGCAACCTCCAGGCGATCATCCGCGCCATCGACGAGCGCCGGCTCGCAGCACGGATTGGCGTCGTCATCTCCAACCGTGGAGACGCAGGGGGGCTGGCCCATGCCCGGGCGGCCGGCATCCCCGTCGAGGTCATCGACCACAAGTCGTATCAGACGCGCGCGGCGTTCGAGGAGGCGCTCGCGGCACGCCTGCGCGCCTCGGGGGTGCAGGTGGTCTGCCTGGCCGGTTTCATGCGCATCCTCAGCCCGGTGTTCCTGGACCGGGCTCCGGGGCCGGTGCTCAACGTCCACCCGTCGTTGCTGCCGGCCTTCCCGGGCGTCGACGCACAACAGCAGGCGTGGACGCACGGGGTGAAAGTGGCCGGCGCCACCGTGCACCTCGTGACGCCGGAGCTCGATGCGGGTCCCATCGTGCTGCAGGCCACCGTGCCGGTGCTCGATGACGACACGCCGGAGACTCTGGCCGCGCGCATCCTCGTCGAGGAACACCGCATCTACCCCGAGGCGATCGCGCGGGTCGCCCACGGTCGGTGGCACGTGGAAGGCCGCCGATTCGTGGCGGCCGGGTAGACGGAGGACGGGGCGGGCGGAGGGCAGGGCGCTACGCGGTCACGCCCGCGGCGACGCGCCGCAGCGTGAGCAACGCCACTTCCGGGGGGCAGTCGATGCGGCACGGCACCAGCACGGTGCCCACGCCCCGGCTCACGAACAAGGTGGTCTCGCCGTCGGTGCGCGCGCCGTGCGCCACCGGGAACTTGTGCGCGGCGACGGGTCCGACCACTGGCAACGACACCTGGCCGCCGTGCGTGTGCCCGGAGAGCACGAGCGGGATACCCACGGCCGACGCTTCCCACAGGCGACGCGGATCGTGCGCGAGCAGGATGCTGAAGGGCGCGCGTCCGCGCGCGAGCGCCGCAATCGCGGTCGGCTTCTGCGTCCAGTACCGCAGGCCGATCAGGTCCACGGTCTCGCCACGGACCTGGAGTCGCGTGCGCGCATCGCGCAGCACCGTCACGCCATGCCGCCGCAACGCCCGCGGCACGCCAATCTCGTCGTCATGGTTGCCGAGCACGCCGAACACGCCGTGAGGTGCCTCCAGGGCACCGAACGGTGTGGCCGCGTCGGGGATGTACGCAGGGTTGCGCCGCGTGACGTAGTCGCCGCCGAGGACGATGAGGTCCGGCGCCTCGCGCCGGATCAACGCGGCGGCCTGTTCGATCAGCGGCAGGCCCGTGTAGGCGCTGTGATGAGTGTCGGTGATGAGCCCGATGCGGAGGCCGTCGAGTGCGTCCGGCAGGCCATGGCAGGGGAGCTCGGCGCGGGTGATCGACAGGTGGAAGCGCTCGTAGAACGTGCCGTACGAAATCTCGCCCACCACCAGACCCGCGGCGACGCCCGTAGCCAGGCGGAGGAGCGAACGACGCGTGATGCCGCGGGACGAACGAGCAGGGCGCATGCCGTCCGACTATCGTACGCCCCGCAGACCGCGGTCTCGCCCGCCGAGGAGTGCGCGACTCCCCGTATCGGTCTCCAGGTGCCGGGTTCCGGGTTCCGGGTACCGGGTTCCGAATCCCGAATCCCGAATCCCGAATCCCGAATCCCGAGTCCCGAATCCCAGTCCCCAGTCCCGACTC
>JAEYZV010000544.1 GCA_023427865.1 Acidobacteriota bacterium | reverse complement strand
GTGAGGGATACCAGGTGCTGGTCGCTCCCGCGGGAACCTACACGGTCGAGGTGACGAGGGCCGATGGGACGAGGACGCGCATGGGCAATGTAGAGGTGCGGGAAAACCTCACGTACGTGCGCACGTTTTGAGTCTGCAGGCGATCCGGGTACCGGGTACCGGGTACCGGGGTACGGGTTCCGGGTCGCGCGGTCGGATGGGTCGCGCGGGCGCCGCAGTCGGTCCGCCCGGACGCCGATCGGTCCTTCCTACCTAGCGTGTGGTGGCACGCTTGCGATGCGGCACACGGGGCGAGCGAGGCTTCGACAGGTCTGGCTTCCCGGCGGCTTCCCAGGCGCCGGTGATGTAGGCGGCGACCGTGGCGATCGACTGGTTCACGCGCTGTTCGAGGATCGGGCCCGCCCCGCTTTCGGCAAATCGCGCGAAGTACCCATCGTCATAGAGCTCGCCCGTCCCGATCGCCTGGCGATCGGCTTCCAGCACGCGCCCCGAGAGTGCCGCGCTTTCGATGAGCGTGGCGAACGCGGCGGCGCGGGGGTCGGTGACGACCGGGACGGCGGCCGGAGCAATGGCCAGCGTCGGCCTGAGCCGGGAGAACAGCTCGGTCTCGAAGCGGCTGTGGACGCCGTGCTGCCCGGTGACCTGCCCGTCGTAGTTCACGATCGCGTGGAACGGCACGTGCGCATCGCCGACATAGTGGCTGAGCACGGAGGCGAAGAAGACCGCGTTGTCGTAGGCGTACCCGGGGCCGTCCGGACGGGCGAGCTGCTCGAAGGCGCGGCGCAGCCTGCCGTGGATCTCCGACACGCGCCACGGGAGCGTGCCCTCCCTGTTGACCTTCTCCGGGCCGAACCTGGCCACGGCTTCGTCGTAGCTGCGCGGCAGCGCCTCGAACGGCGCCGCCCCATAGGCATCGAGGTCGAGGAAATGGCGCGGCGGCTCTTCCTCGAACCCGACGTTGCGCCACAGGTCGGGGTCGATCGCGTGCTCGACGAACTGCACCCGCTGGCGCTCGAACAACTCGCGCAGTCCGGGCGGCAGCAAGGCGATCGCCTTGTCGGCGATGAACCTGTGCGCCTCGAATCCCCAGGCCTCCGAACGTGCGGGGCTGAGCAGCACGAGTGCGAGGGGCAGGAGACAGAGAAACGGACGGCATCCGCGGCGCATCCTTGTCATTGTAGCCGCCGGGCCGGCGAAGCACCTCGCTCGGTGTAGCCGCCTGGCCTTGCCCGGCGACCGACATCACCACGCGTCGGGCGCTCCCGCCCTGCATGCGTGGAGTTCGTTCGGCCGGCAGGTGTTCCCCGCTAGAATTGCCGTGCGATGGCCCGCATCACTCCCGACGACATCGACCGCATCGCCGCACTGGCGCACCTGCGCATCAGCGACGAGGCGCGTCCACGGCTGGCGGCAGACCTCGAGCACATCCTCGACTACGTCGATCGGCTCGGCACCGTCCCCACCGAGGGTGTGCCCCTCACCGCACACGTCATCGAGGGAGCCGGCGACATGCGGGCCGACGAGCCGCGCACGTCGCTCAGCGTGCACGACGCGCTCGCCAACGCGACCGATGCCAACGAGGCGGCCGGCCTGTTCCGCGTGCCACGGGTGATCGGCTCGTGACGGGCGACGCCATGGCCACGACCACGATGACGGCCACCGAGTCGTGCGCATCGGCCCTGCGCGCGATCGCCGATGCCGCGCCCCTCAACGCCGTGCTCACGGTGCTCGAGGGGCGTGCGCGTGATCGGGCCGCGGCCATCGACGCGCTGCCGCCGGCCGATCGTGAGGCCCTGCCGCTGGCCGGTGTGCCGGTGGCGATCAAGGACAACATCTGCGCGCGCGGCACGCGCACGACGGCTGGTTCCCGCATCCTCGACACGTTCGTGGCGCCGTACGATGCCACCGTCGTGCAACGACTCGACGCCGCGGGGGCGATCGTCGTCGCGAAGACCAACTGCGACGAGTTCGCCATGGGTTCGTCCAACGAGAACTCGGCGTTCGGCGCGGTGCGCAACCCATGGGCGCACGACCGCACCCCCGGCGGGTCGAGCGGCGGTTCGGCAGCCCTGGTTGCCGCCGGCGCGGTACCCGTGGCACTCGGGTCCGACACGGGCGGGTCCATCCGGCAGCCGGCCGCCCTCTGCGGCATCGTCGGCCTCAAGCCGACCTACGGGCGCGTGTCGCGATATGGACTGATCGCGTACGGATCGTCGCTCGACCAGATCGGCCCGATGACGCGATCGGTGCGGCAGGCCGGGCATGTGCTCGCGGCCATGGCCGGACCGGACCCGTTCGACGCGACGACGGTGAGCGCGGCGCCGTTCGAGGTGCCGGGCGACGATGTGTCGCTCGCGGGCTTGCGCGTCGGCGTGCCCCGCACGCTGCTCGCTGATGGCGTCGACGACGACGTCGCGGCGGCCGTCGAACGCGCGCTGGCGGCGATGGTCGAGGGCGGCGCCTCGATCCACGACATCGAGCTTCCCCACGCCCCCCACGCCATCCCCACGTACTACATCGTGGCGACGGCCGAAGCGAGCACCAACCTGTCGCGGTACGACGGTGTGCGATTCGGCTACCGGGCACCGGCAAGCGAGTACACCGACCTCGCGTCGATGTATGCCGCAACCCGCAGCGCCGGCTTCGGCCCGGAAGTGATGCGCCGCATCCTGCTGGGGACGTACGTGCTCAGCGCCGGCTACTACGACGCGTACTACCGCAAGGCCCAGCAAGTGCGCACGCTCATCGCGCGCGACTACGAGCGCGCCTTCGCGTCGGTGGACGTGGTGGCGATGCCCACCTCGCCGACGACCGCGTTCCGCCTCGGTGAACGGATGGAAGACCCGCTGCAGATGTACCTGGCCGACATCTTCACGGAGAGCGCCAACCTGTCGGGGCTGCCGGCGATCAGCGTGCCCTGCGGCCTTGATGGCGGGGGGCTGCCCGTGGGCCTGCAGTTGATCGCACCGGCCTTTGCCGAAACCACGCTCCTGCGTGCAGCCGCCGCCTACGAAGACGCGCGCCGCGCGTTCCCCACGCCACCGCGCCCGTAGGCCTCTGGTCGAACGTGCCCGACCGGACGGGCCGGGGGGCGGCGCACGAGCGGCGTGGACGCTCGAACGTTGCCCGCCGGGTGAACGCTAGGCGGCGGCGAGCGCCTGCGTGCCCTTCACGCCCAGCCAGACGAGCAGCGCCACGAGCACGAACGGCAGCAGCGGGATGGCGACGACCGCGAGGAGCGCCAGCAGCCCCACGCCGCCGAGCGCGACCATCACCACCAAGGAGATGAACAAGCCCAGCGCCCCGAACACCAGCCCGAACACCATGCCGAGGAAGCCGAACACGAGACCGAAGAGCGCCTTCACGAGCATGAGCGGGAAGAAGAGCACCCACAGCACCGCCCGCACGGCGAGCCAGGTGAACGCCAGCCCGGCGGCGACGACAGCCGCGATCATCGCAAGCCCCACGAACAGGATCTCCATCGATACGCGCTCCTTGCCGGAATGAGACGAAACGGTGGTCCGGCGGGTTCGCGTGTGCGGTATCGTGCGACGCGTGACGGCTGACGCCGACCTCCTTGCCCGGCTCGACGCGCTCGCCGAACTGCTGCCACTGCTGTCGGGCGCCCTCGACATCCGGGACGTCTTTTCCCACGTGTCGCGGATCAGCCATCGCGTGCTGCCTCACGATGCGCTGGCGCTCGCGCTCGTGGCGCCGGACGGCCAGAGCCTGTTCGTCCATGCCCTGTCGGGCGAGGTCGACTTCGAGCGACCGGAGCGACTCATCCTGCCGGCGGTCGCACGCGAGTTGTTCAGCACGCCCTGGGAGTACCTGCTCTGCGACGACATGGCCGAGGACCCGATCATGCGCGACATGCCGCCGGTGAAGGCGGGGCTGCGTGCGTCGCTGCGCGTGCCGATCCGTCGCGACGGCCGGCCGATTGGCGGCATCAACGTGATGTCACGGGAGCGGGGCCGGTTCACCGAAGCGGACGTCCCGGTGGCACAGCGGCTCGCCGCATACGTGGCGCTGACGCTCGCGCACCAGGAACTGGCCCAGGCAGCGGCGCGCGCGGCAGAAGCACGGGAACGGGCGGTCGCGCTCGAGCAACGCGTACGGTCGCTGACCGACGAACTCGCCGTGCTCGGCCGGGGCACGCCGCGCCGGATCGTCGGCACGTCCGCCGCCTGGCGCCAGGCGATGGCGGAAGCGGCGCAGGTGGCGCCCACCGACACGACCGTCCTGCTGACCGGCGAATCGGGCACCGGCAAGGAGGTGCTCGCCCGCTTCATCCATGGGGCGTCGCCGCGGGCGTCCGGCCCGTTCCTCGCCGTGAACTGCGCGGCGTTGCCGGAACCCTTGCTCGAGTCCGAGTTGTGCGGCCACGAACGGGGAGCCTTCACCGGCGCCACGCACGCACGACCGGGGCTCATCGAACGCGCCGCCGGAGGGGTGCTGCTGCTCGACGAGGTGGGCGAACTGTCGCCGAGCGCGCAGGCGAAGCTGTTGCGCGTGCTCCAGGAACGGGAGTTCCAGCGGCTCGGCGCCACGCGCGTGCAGCGGGCCGACGTGCGCGTGATCGGGGCCACGCATCGCGACCTCCGGAGCATGGTCGAACGCGGCACGTTCCGGGAGGATCTGTTCTACCGGCTGCACATCTTCGCGATAGGGCTGCCGCCGCTGCGGGAACGACCCGACGATGTCATGCCGCTGGCCGAGGCGCTGCTCGAGGACATCGGCCGCCAACTCGGGCGGCGACCGGCCGGCCTCTCGCGGGAAGCCGTACCGAGCCTGCTTGCCTACGCCTGGCCGGGCAACGTGCGTGAACTACGGAACGTGCTGGAACGCGCAGCCATTCTCGCCGGCGGCGGGCTGATCACCTCCGAGCACCTGGCGCTTCCTGGTCTCGTGACGCGCGAATCCCGCTCGCCAGCCACACCGGCAGCGCCCCGCGGCGGCTCCGCCGGCCCGGGGGTCAGTGCCGTGCGGGGCTCGACGCTGCCGGACGTGGAACGACAGATGGTGGAGGAGGCATTGGTGCAGGCGCGCTACAACAAGTCGCGCGCCGCCCGCGCACTGGGCGTGACGCGAGCCCAGTTCTACGTCCGGCTGCGACGGCACGGCCTGGCGTGACGCGGAGACCGTCGCCCTGGGGCGACGGCTACGTAGGTGACATCACGTTCCGGGAACGCGCCCTCCCTCCGTCCGCAGCATGGCTCTGAATCAACACATTGTCGATTTTGGCGCAAAACGCGCACATCGCCGCGGCCACACTCTTCGCCGCAAAGCCTTACCAACGCCAAGGCCACCAATGACTTAGCTCGTGACAGACCGGCCGACGCAAGCTGGCCGCGCGATTGCTCTTTACAGTCGCCGAGGACGTGCAATGAGTCAGCGACACGTGGAACAGGTCATTGGGCGGCTCGCGACCGACGAGGGCTGGCGGGCTCGCTATCGACGGGCGCCCCAGGAGGCACTCGACGCGCTGACCGCCGAGGGGTCGTTCGAGATCACGGCCACCGAGCGGCGCGCACTGCTCGCCATCGGCCCGGACGCGCTCGACGCCTTCGCGCGCGCGCTCGATCCGCGCCTGCAGCGACTCGAGGCGCCGTCGTGAGACGGCATCTCCGACGGCTCCTGGCGTCGGCCGCGCTCGCGCTCGCGTTCGGGATCCCGGCGGGCGCACAACCGGTCCGACTCACCCTCGCCGACGCCACGGCTCGGGCGCTCGAGCAACTGCCGGAGGTGGCCATCCAGCGCGACGCGGTGAGCATCGCCACCCAGGGGGAGGTCCGCGCGGCGGCGGCCTACGACCCCGTGCTGCGTGTGGACGGCCGCGTGCGCACGCACACCGACCCACTCAACACGCTCTTCGTCGGTGCCCCAGCCGGCGCACTCGGGCCCCGCACGACGGGCCTGGCCGGAAGCGTGGCGTGGAGCCGGCTGTTCGAGAGCGGCGCCACCGTCACCGCGAGTGGCTCGTCGTCCTTCGAAGACACCAACAGCCGATTCGCGCTGCTCGCGCCTGCCTGGTTCACCAGCGTCGGGCTCGAAATCCGGCAACCGCTCCTGGCGGGACGCCGCATCGACCCGCAGCGGCGCGCGCTGAAGGTCTCGGCGCTCGACGTGACCCGGAGCCGTGCCGGCCTCGAACGGCTCGTCGCCGAAACCGTCGCTGCCGTGGAGCGCGCGTACTGGGCCGTGCGCGCGTCCCGGGACGACGTGCGCACGCGCGAGCGGTCGCTCGCGCTCGCCGAGGCGCAGCAGGAGGACACGGCCATCCGCGTGGAAGCGGGCATCGCCGCCGAGGCCGAACTCGCGGCGCCGCGGGCGGAGATCGCCCGGCGCCGCGCCGACCTCGTTCGCGCCAGAGACGACGCGGTCCGTGCAGAGATCGCGCTGCGGCAGCTGATGGCCGGGGCGCCGGAGTCCTCGATGTGGTCCACGGACTTCGAACTCGCCGACGAGCCGCCGGCGCCCCCTGTCGTCGAGGCGGTCGAAACGCTCGTCGCCGCTGCCCTCGAACGGCGCCCGGAACTGGACGACGTCGATGCGGCACGGCAGATCGCCGAGCTGGACACGGCGCTGGCGCGCGAACGGGCACGGCCCCAGCTCGATCTCGTCGCCTCGTACACGCTGCGCGGCCTTGCCGGCAGCGAGAACGCCAATCTCTTCGTGCCGTTCCCCGGCACCACCATCACCGTGCCTCCCGCGCAACGTGGCGGGCTCGACGACGCACTGCACACGCTGGCGACGCATCGGTTCTCCGACGTGTGGGTGGGCGTGAACGTGCAGCTGCCGGTCGGTCGCCGGGCCGCGAAGGCCGACGTCGTAGCGGCGACCCTTGCCGAGCGCCGCGCACACCTGCTCCGCGATCAGATCGCACGGCGCATTGCCGCGGAGGTGCGTACGGCGGCGGCGGCACTGGCGGCCGCGCGCGATCGGCTAGACGCGGCTCGGGCGCTCGAGGCGGCGGCCACGGACCTGCTCGCCGCCGAGCAGGCGCGCTTCGACACGGGCCAGAGCAGCAACTTCTTCATCCTCACCCGCCAGACCGAACTGGCACAGGCAACGCTCGCCCGCACTGCCGCCCGCATCGACGTGGCGCGTGCGACGACAGAACTGCTGCGCGCGACGGGACGCCTGCTCGAGCGCCGCGGCATCACGCTGGCAGATCGAGGGGAGCACCGATGAGATGCGCCACGAGGCCAGGCTCAGAGAGCCGGCCCTACCAAGCGGGGAGCCGGCCCTACCAAGCGGAGAGCCGGCCCTGCCAAGCGGAGAGCCGGCCCTACCAAACGGAGAGCCGGCCCCACCGTCTGAAAGTCCGATCAGAGCGTGCGGCGCGTCGCCGTCCGAACGGCCGGTCTGGAGGTGCGATGCGCGCGCGCGGGCGATCTGTAAGCTGGGGCTACCGCCTTTCGGCGGTCACGATCGCCGCATTGGCGATGACCGCGTCCGCGGCGTGCCGGGATTCGGCCGATGAGAACGTGCTCCGACTGAACGGACGCATCGAGGCGGCCGTGGTCGACATCGCGCCGCGCGTGCAGGGTCGCGTCGCCGAGGTGCTCGTTCGCGAAGGCGATCGCGTGAAAGCCGGCGACCTGCTCGCCCCCCACGATCTCGGCGAGATCGCGCTCGCGCCGGAACGTGATGCACAGGCGGTCGCCGCGGCGCAGGCGCGTGTGCGCGACCTGTCGTCGGGCAGTCGCGACGCCGAGGTCGCCGCCGCCGAGGCCGAGCGCACCGATCGCCTTGCGGCCCTGTCGCTCGCCAAGGAAGAACTCGCGCGACAGCAGCTGCTGCGCAGCCGCAAGGTCGGCACGCAGCGCGACCTCGATCGCGCACAGGCCGACGTCGCACGCGCGCAGGCGGCCGTCGACGTGGCCACGCAACGCCTTCGACTGGTGCGTCAGGGCTTTCGCAAATGGCAGACCCGCCAGGCGGAAGCCGAACTGGGGCGTGCGCAGCAGGTGAAGGCGCAATCGGACATCGTCGTGCGCGAAGCGGAGTTGCGCGCACCCAGCGATGCCGTGGTGCTCCATCGCCTCGTCGAGCCCGGCGCGCTGCTCGCTCCCGGGCAGCCGGCACTCACGCTAGGACTCCAGGAGCGGCTCTACGTCCGTACGTTCGTCCCCGAGCCGCGACTCGGACTCGTTCGGCAGGGCCAGCAGGTGCAGGTCGTCGTCGACGCCTACCCGGATCGATCCTTCGGCGCACGTGTGACCGAGATCTCGCCGACGGCGGAGTTCACCCCGAAAGCCGTCGAGACCCGGGAGGAACGTGTGCACCTCGTGTACGCGACGAAGGTCGATCTCGATGACGGCTGGGAGGCCGCACTGGTGCCAGGGCAGCCCGCCGAGGTCATCGTCGAGCTCGGAAGCGGCATGGGAGGATCCCAGTGAGCACCATCGTCCAGGCCACCGACCTGACCATGCGCTTCGGCGAGACCGAAGCACTGCGAGGCATCACGCTCGGCATCGATCGCGGCGAACTGTTCGCACTGCTCGGCCCCGATGGCGCCGGCAAGACGACGTTCTTCCGGCTCGTCGCCGGGCTGATCCGCCCGACGGGGGGCCGCGTGCAGGTGGCGAGCGCCGGCACGTTCGGGCTCGTGCCGCAGCGCTTCTCGCTCTACGAGGACCTGACGATCGACGAGAACCTGCACCTGCGCGCCCGCCTCTACGACGTGCCGGCCGCGGTCGCACGCGAGCGCACGGCGGATCTGCTCGCGCGGGTCGGCCTCGCCAGGTTCAGGAACCGGTTGGCCGGCGCGCTCTCGGGCGGCATGAAGCAGAAGCTGGCCCTCGTGAGTGCGCTGCTGACGCAGCCGCAACTGCTCCTGCTCGACGAGCCGACGACGGGTGTCAACCCGGTGTCGCGTCGCGAGTTCTGGATTCTGCTCAACCAGCTCCATCACGAGGGACTGACGCTCGTCGTCTCCACCCCCTACATGGATGAAGCCGAGTACGCCTCGCGCATCGCCTTCCTCGACCGCGGCCGCGTCACCGCCGTCGGCACGCGCGAGGAGATCGTCGCCGGATTTCCCCGCGCCATCGTCGAAGTGCGCACCCGGGACCGCATGCACATCCGGCGGGCGCTCACGGCCGTGGACACGGTGGACGACGTGTCGCTCTTCGGCACGCGGCTGCACGTGCGCGGCCGCGACGCGGACGGCGCGCGGCTGCGCCACGAGATCGCCCGGGCACTCGGCGGCGCCGTGCCGGAGGGGGACGTGCGCCTCGTTCCACCGTCCCTCGAGGACGTGTTCGTGTGGCACGGCGAACAGGGGCTCCGGACATGACGGCGCCGCACGACGAACTGCTCGTCACCGCCCGTGGGCTGACGCGCCGGTTCGGGACGTTCGTGGCCGTTCGCGGCATCGACGTCGACATCCCGCGCGGCCGCGTGTTCGGGTTCCTGGGACCGAATGGTTCCGGCAAGTCGACGACCATCCGCATGCTGGCGGGGCTGCTCACCCCCTCCGAGGGACACGTCACCGGCTTCGGCGGCCTCGACCTCGCGCGCGACACCGAGGCGTGGAAGCGCCGCCTGGGGTACATGAGCCAGAAGTTCTCGCTCTATCTCGATCTCACGGTGGAGGAGAACCTGCAGTTCTTCGGGACGGTATACGGCCTCGCCCGGACGGCATTGCACCATCGCATCGACGCCCTGGCCGACCGTCTGCAGTTCTCGGGCGTGCGCCGGCGCCTGACCGAGGGGCTGTCGACCGGGCTCCGGCAGCGCGTCGCGCTCGCGGCCGCCCTGCTCCACGAACCCGAACTGCTCTTCCTCGACGAACCCACTGGCGGCGTCGATCCGGCCGGCCGCCGCATGTTCTGGGACCTGATCTACGAGCTGGCGTCCGATCGCGGCATGACGGTGCTCGTCACGACGCACTACATGGACGAAGCGGAACAATGCGACAGGCTCGCCTTCATCCTCGACGGCGCCATCATCGCCGACGGATCGCCGACGGCGCTGAAGGCGCACCTGGCAGGACGGCTGTTCGAGACCGCGATCGCGCGGGATGCGTTCGACGCACTCTCGACGCTTCGCCCGAATCCGGCGTTCGACGACGTGTACCTCGCCGGGCGGCGGCTGCGCGCCGTCGTGCGGTCCGGCGGCGAGACGGCGGCGCTCGCCCTGCTGCGCGCGCATGGCCCGACGCGTGAGGCGGAACCATCGCTCGAGGACGTGTTCGTGTCGCTCGAGCGCCAGCGCACCGGCCACGCGGAGGATGCGGCATGAGACGGCTGCTCGCCCTCACCTGGAAGGAGTTCATGCAGCTGAAGCGCGATCGCCTCACGCTGCGCATGATCATCTTCGTCCCGTTGATGCAGACGATGATCTTCGGATACGCGATCAACTACGACGTCAAGCACCTCCGCACCGTGGTGCTCGACGAGGATCGCTCGTACGACAGCCGCGAACTCGTCGCGCGCCTCACGGCCAGCAAGTACTTCGATGTCGTCGGGCACGTGGAGAGTCTCGAGCAACTGCAGGAGTCGCTCGATTCGGCCGCGGCGAGCGTCGGGCTCGTGATCGATCGCGACTACGGGGCCAACCGGCACCGCGGCACGCCCGCCGAAGCACTGCTCATCGTCAATGCCTCGGACACGACGACGTCGAGCCAGGCGATGGCGATCGCCGGAGGTATCGCCACGCAGCTGTCGGTGCAGACGCGGGCGCGTCGCGCCAACTGGCGCGACACCGCGTTGCCGGTCGACCTGCGGGTGCGGCCCTGGTACAACCCGGACCTGCGGACGGCGACGTTCATCGTCCCGGGACTGCTGGCGATCATCCTGACGTTCACGCTGATCCAGTTCACGGCCGGCGCGATCGTCCGCGAACGGGAGCTCGGCACGCTGGAGCAGCTGCAGGTGACGCCCGTCACGCGGTCGCAGCTGATCCTCGGCAAGCTGCTGCCGTTCATCCTCATCGGCTACGTGCAGCTCACGCTGACGTTGCTGCTGATGCGGTTCCTCTTCCAGATACCGATCGCGGGCAGCGTGCTGCTGCTCTACGCCGTCGGGTTCCTGTTCATCGCCGCGGTGCTGGGGCTCGGCATCCTGATCTCGACGCTCGTGGAGACGCAGCGGCAGTCGCAACAGGTCTCGCTGATGTTCCTGCTGCCGTTCGTCTTCCTGTCCGGGTACGTGTTCCCGATCGACGGCATGCCGCCACTCTTCCAGGCGGTCTCGCGACTCATCCCGGCGCGCTATTTCATCGAGGTGCTGCGCGGGATCATCCTGCGCGGCGCGGGGCTGGAGCAGTTGTGGGAACCAATCGCGTGGCTCGCCTTCTACACGGTCGCGATCATCGGCGCGGCCGTCCTGAGATTCAGGAAGACGAACTGAGACACAGGTAACAGGGAGAGCAGGATTCAGGTACTTCCTGTCTTCCCTGCCCCCCTGTCACCTGGCACCTGAGTACCTGTTACCTGCCTGTTACCTGTCCTCAGTTGACGGCGACTTCGATCTGCCGGGGCTTGGCTTCGGCCTTCACCGGCAGCGTGATCGTCAGCACGCCTTCCTTGAACTCCGCGCGCACCTTGTCGGTGTCGATACGGGTCGGCAGCGCGAACGAGCGGCTGAACGCGCCGTAGGACCGCTCCACACGGTGGTACTGCTCCTGCTTGACCTCCTGCTCACGCTTGCGTTCGCCGCGGATGGTCAGCGTGTTGTTCTCGACCCGCAGGTCGATGTCCTCACGGCCGATGCCGGGGAGCTCCGCCTTCAGGACGATCTCCTCGTTGGCGTTCTCGTAGATGTCCACCGGCGGCAGCCACTCACCGCGCTGCGTGAGGTCGTCGTTGTCGAACCGGCGCGTGTACGCGTCGCCGAAGATGCGGTTGATGCGGTCCTGCATCTGCGCCAGGTCACGGAACGGGTCGAATCGCACCATGCTCATTGTCTGTTCTCCTGGTGAAGCGGCCCGGCGCTGTCCAGGCGCCTGCCGCTCGTCCACTACCTTCGCTGGCGTCGTTCTCGAACCAGCACACAGGCAAGGATAGGGACGATATGAGCCTTTGTCAAGCATTAAATCTTAGTTGCATGCGCTCACATGACTCACTGCGCCGTTTGCGTGCTGGCCCCCGATTGAGAGGTGCGGGAGGTACCGACCCGCTCCGGTGCGCAAACACGCCGGAGCGTGCCAGAATCACGGGATGCTGTCGTTTCCAGAGGCGGCCGAGCTCGCCGACGAGGTGCGTCGGCTCTTCGAGGACCTCCCGCACGCCCACGATGCCGCGCCGGGAGGGCTCTATGCCCCGCCGATGGATGTCGTCGAACGGGACGACTCGCTCGAGATCGTCATGGACCTGGCCGGGGTCGCGCCCGAGGACGTGCGGGTGCTCTTCAAGGCGAACACCCTGTTGATCGCTGGCTGCAAGTGGCCCGCCGCCGGCGCGCCGGCCCGGCCCACCGCCTTCCACCTCGTCGAACGCAGCTTCGGCCGGTTCGCGCGGGCGGTGCGCGTCGCGACGACACTCGATCTGGCACGAGCCCGAGCCACGATGTCGGAGGGTGAACTGCGCGTGCAGCTGCCCAAGCTCAATGGCGGGCAGGAGTTCGTGATCCCGATCGAGAAGGTCATCTGAGCGCACCGATGCGCATCCTCTTCATCGGTGACATCTTCGCGAAGGTGGGGCGCGAGCTCGTCAAGCGCGCGATTCCCGCCCTCGTCGCCTCGCGCGACATCGACATCGTCATTGCCAACGGCGAGAACGCCGCGGGCGGCTTCGGGATCACCCGCGAGCTCTCGCACGAGTTGTTCGGCATGGGCATCGCCGTGATGACCTCGGGCAACCACGTCTGGGACAAGCGCGAGATCCTCACGTTCATCGACGAGGAGCCGCGGCTGCTCCGCCCGTTCAACTACCCCGCCGGCACGCCGGGACGAGGCTCGACGATCGTGACCACACCGTCTGGTGCGCGCGTCGGCATCCTGAACCTGATGGGGCGCGTGTTCATGCACGCGATCGACGACCCGTTCACGCTCGGGCGCGCCGAGGTCGAGCGCCTCAAGCAGCATGCGCCGGTCGTGTTCGTGGATTTCCACGCCGAGGCCACCTCCGAGAAGATCGCGATGGGATGGCATCTCGATGGCGTGGCGACCGCCGTCGTCGGCACGCACACGCACGTCCAGACCGCCGATTGCCAGGTGCTGCCCGGCGGCACCGCGTACTGCACCGACGTCGGGATGACCGGCCCGCACGACGGGGTCATCGGCGTCGAGCGCGCACCGGTGATCAACCGCTTCCTGACCGGCCTGCCGGCGAAGTTCGAAACCGCGTCGGGCATGCCCCGTCTGCACGGAGTCGTCATCACGGCCGACGAGGCGACCGGCCGGGCAACGGCCATCGAGCGCCTGAGCCTGGCGCCCGCAGACATCGAGGACCTCCGGTGAGTTCGCTGTTCGACCTGCCGTTCGAGGACGAGCCGCTCGATCCTGAGGAGCGTGACAACGGCCAGGCTGGGTCAGCCGGAGTCGGCCAGGCTGGGACAGCCGGAGTCGGCCAGGCTGGGACAGCCGGCCCTACCAAGGCCGCGGGACAGGCCCGGCCGCACGTCTTCTCGGTCAGCGAGCTCACCCATGCCGTGCGGCACTCGCTCGAACAGCGGTTCCCGCGGGTGTGGGTCGAGGGCGAGATCGCCGACTGCTCGAACAACCAGGGACACATCTACTTCACGTTGAAGGACGGCGCCGCGCAGCTCCCTGCGGTGCTGTGGCGTACCGATGCGGCGCGCCTCCGCTTCAAGCTGACCACAGGCCTGCACGTGCTCGTGAAGGGCCGCGTGTCGGTCTACGTGCCTCGCGGACGCTACCAGCTGATCGCCGACAGCATCGAGCCGAGGGGCGAAGGCGCGCTGCAACTCGCGTTCGCGCAGTTGAAGAAGAAGCTCCACGCCGAGGGCCTCTTCTCCCCCGCACGCAAGCGGCCCATCCCCATGCTGCCCCGCCGCATCGGCGTGGTGACCTCGCTCGACGGCGCAGCCCTGCGCGACGTGGTCCGCGTGCTGACGACGCGTCGCGCGCCGGCAGAGATCGTCATCAGCCCCACGCGGGTCCAGGGCGACGGCGCGGCCGCCGAGATCGCCCGCGCCATCAGGCGCGTCGTGCGCGTGCCGAACGTCGACGTGGTGATCGTCGGCCGCGGCGGCGGATCGCTCGAGGACCTCTGGGCGTTCAACGAGGAGGTCGTCGCGCGCGCGATCGCGGCCAGCCCCGTGCCGGTGATCTCCGCGGTGGGGCACGAAGTGGACACGACGATTGCCGACTTCGTCGCCGACGTCCGCGCGGCGACGCCGTCGCAGGCGGCCGAGATCGTCGTGCGGCAGGCGAGCGAGTTCCGTGACCGCATCGCCGGCGCGTCGCGTCAACTCCGGCTCCTGCTGCGCAGCCGCCTCGATCGCCGCCGCACGCAGTTGCTGCGCATCGAGCAGCGACCCGCGTTTGCGCGCTTCCGCGACCGCGTGCTCGATCGCGACCGCGAACGCGGCGAGCTGTTCGGCCGACTCGACGGCGCGCTGCGCGCCCGCCTGCACGCACGGACACGCCGCCTCGACGACCTCGCGCGGCGCCTCGACGAGCAGCATCCCCAACGGCAGCTGACGAGCAGGCTGCGCCGCCTCGCCGCGCTCGACGAGCGGCTGCAC
>JAEYZV010000497.1 GCA_023427865.1 Acidobacteriota bacterium | reverse complement strand
ACCTGTCGCTGTAGAGCGCGAACGAGTGCGTCCGCTCGAGTCCCGCGGCCGCGGCCCACTCGTTGACCTGCGGCTCGGTGACGACCTGTGCCGGATCGTTGCGATGCGGGCTGCCGTCGGCCGTGTAGTCGACGATGGCGAGGCGACCGCCCTTCTTCAGGTGCCGGGCGAGGTTCTTCAGGTACGACGCGCGGTCCTGCACGTGATGCAGCACGTCGTTCATGAGCGCGAGATCCACCTGCTGCGGCAGCAGCGGGTCGGTGAACGACCCGAGCACGATCCTGACGTTGGGCAGCCGCGAGGACGCCGCACGCTTCTCGACGTGCGCCAGCAACGCCTTGTCGATGTCCGATGCGTAAACGACCCCTTCCGGGCCGGTCGCCAGCGCCAGCGGCCCGGTCAGGATGCCGGTCCCGGCCCCGACGTCGGCAAGCACCATGCCCTTGCGGATCTCGAGGCGGGCGATCAACTCGGGAATCCTCATGCTCTCGATCCGCTCGGGCGAATCGAGCACGGCGATCCACTCGTCGGCGGGCCGGACCCCGACCTGCGCGAGGGCTGGCACGACCGCGGCGGCACTTGCGAGCAGTGCGAGCGGGAGGAGTCGCAGAGAGCAGCGGCGGAGACGGGTCGTCGGGGAGATCACGCGGCGATCCTAGCGCATGGAACCGGCCCGGACCGGACCTGGCGATTGAGGTCCGACTGGATCAGACGAACCGCTGGCACGCAGTCCCACCCATAGTGGGAACGAGATATTGACCCAGGATGGGACTTAGTGCATTCTCCCTCGCGCACCAGCTCAAGCCGCTCCGTCCCGTCGGCTCGCTCCTTGTCGGCTGTCCCGACGTGCGACCGCGTGACGCGCCTGTCTGCCTGTGCGGGAGGTCCGCATGTTCACGCGCCTGTTCCACCGGTCGGGTCACGTCAGCCCTGCCGCGTTCGCGATCCTCGTTTTCGGGCTGGTCCTGCTGACGCCGCGGGCGGCGGCGGCCCAGGCCGTGACCGGCACCATCCTCGGCACGGTCACCGACAACACCGGCGCAGTGATGCCGGGGGTCACCGTCACGGTGACGCAGGTCGAGACCGGCCAGAACCGCGCGTACGTCACCGACAGCAACGGCGAGTACACCGCTCCCTCGATTCCGACCGGCACCTACCGGGTGAACGCGGAGCTGCAGGGCTTCAAGTCGGTGACGCTCGAAGGCATCCGGGTCAGCGTCGATCAGCGCGTGCGCATCGACGTGCAACTCGAGGTCGGTGCCATGACCGAGACGGTCGAGATCGTCGCGACCACGCCGCTCGTGCAATCGAGCAGTTCCGACCTGTCGACCACCGTCCAGGAGGAACAGATCAAGGCGCTGCCGCTCAACGGACGCAACTTCGTGAGCCTGACGCGCACGGTGCCGGGCGTGATGCGCGGCATCCCGGGCTCGAACATCGACGGTGCGGGCTCGCTCGCCTGGCGCGCGTCGGCGGCCTTCTCGGCCAACGGACAGCGCCCACGCGACAACAACTACATGCTCGACGGCGTCGACAACAACGAGACCTGGCTGCAGACGGTGGTGATCTTCCCGAGCCCCGACGCCATCGACGAGTTCAAGCTGCAGACGAGCACCTACTCGGCGGAATTCGGCCGCTCGCTCGGCGGCGTGGTGAACCTGCAGCTGAAGTCCGGTGCCAACACCTATCGCGGCAGCGCGTTCGAGTTCTTCCGCAACGACGCGTTCGACGCCAACAACTTCTTCAACAACCGCGCCGGCCGCCCCAAGCCGGACTTCACGCAGAACCAGTTCGGCGGCACGCTCGGCGGGCGCCTCGTGCGCGACCGCACGTTCTTCTTCGCCGATTACCAGGGGCTGCGGATCGATGCCGGGCAGACGTACCTGTCCACCGTGCCATCGATGCGGATGCGCAACGGCGACTTCGGCGAAATCAACCGCGTGATCTACGACCCGCTCACCCGGCAGCCGTTCCCGAACAACGTCATCCCGCGCGAGCGATGGGACCCGGCCTCGGCCAACATCATCGCGATGCTCTATCCCGAGCCCAACACCGCGGGATCGGTCAGCGCCACCGGGCAGCCGATCAACAACTACCTGATCAACCCGACGCTGACCCGCGAGGACGACCAGTTCGACGTCAAGATCGATCACGTCCTCACCAACGCCAACAGGTTCTTCGGCCGGTACAGCTTCCAGAACACGGTGCGGAACCTTCCGGCGACGCTGCCGCACGGCGACGCGGGGGCCACCTTCGGCGCCGGCACCGGCGACATCGACGCCCAGAGCTTCGCGTTCAACGACACGCACACGTTCGGCCGCGGCTGGCTGAACGAGGTGCGCGTCGGCTGGAACTCCATCAAGTTCTTCATGACGCCGATCGACTACGGCACCAACCCGGCGGCCGCCGTCGGCATCCCCGGCATCAACCTGAACGAGGCGACGTCGGCGATGACGCAGCTGACGTTCCAGACCATCCGCAATCTCGGCGCCAACAGCAACCAGCCGCTCATCACCAACCAGAACGACTTCCAGCTGTTCGACAACGTCACGTGGCTGAAGGGCCGCCACACGGTGAAGGTCGGCGGCAGCATCACCTGGCGCTCGCGCGAGATCCTCAATGCCGACACGATCGTCGGCAACTTCGGGTTCAACAACAACCAGACCTCCAATTGCGCCGGCCAGGCGACCGGCTGCGTGATCCAGGCCAACACCGGCCTGGACGTCGCCAGCTTCCTGCTCGGATACGCAGCGACGAAGACGCGCAACCTGTTCGACGCCGAGACGTACACCGAGAAGCGCCCGGAATACGCGCTCTACGTGCAGGACGACTTCCGGATGACGAGCCGCCTGACGCTGAACGTCGGCCTGCGCTGGGACGTGTTCGTGCCGTGGGTCGAAGTCGACGATCGCCAGTCGAACTTCGACCCGAGCACGGGCCGCTTCGTCGTCGCCTCGCCGGATGCGGTGATCGACGGCGTGCATGTCGGACGCTACCTGCAGACCTATTCCAAGCGCGACGTCGCGCCGCGCCTCGGCTTCGCCTACGACGTGAGCGGCGACGGCCGCACCGTGGTGCGTGGCGGCTTCGGGGTCTTCTGGAACTTCACGCCGGGCGGCACCTCCTCGTCCAAGGCACAGAACCCGCCGTTCCTGCAGTCGACCGCCCTGAACACCGCGGCTGGCGCCACGACGCTGCGCGTGTCCGAGGGCCTGCCGCCACCTCCGGGAGTGGACCCCGACCGTCCGGCGTCGGGCACGACGCGGTCGATCTTCGACATCCACTTCCGTGACGGTTACGCGCGCAACTGGAACATCAACGTCCAGAAGCAGCTCGGCGCCAACTACATGGTGGAGGTCGCCTATGTCGGCTCGCAGGGCCGCAACATGCTGCTCAAGGGCGACCCGAACCAGGCGCCACCGGTCGTCGGGGTCACCGACCCGAACGTCAACCGCCCCTACGCGGCCGTCTCGCCGGCACTGCGCAGCATCGGGCAGGTGCAGAGCCGCGGCACGCTCGACTACCACGGGCTGCTCGTCAAGTTCCAGCGGCGGTTCGCAGACAACTTCTCCGTGCTGAACTCCTACACCTGGAACAAGGCCATCGACCTCAACTCCGACAACGACGGCGGCGTCACGCTCACCAACGTGTACGACCCGCAGTACAACCGCGGTCCGTCCGATTACGACGTGACCCACACCCTCAGCTCGAGCTGGGTGTACGAACTGCCGTTCGCGCGCGGACGCTGGTACGGCGGCTGGCAGACGAGCGGCATCCTGTACCTGCGCTCGGGCCTGCCGTTCACGGTCACGCAGACGCAGGGCGTGCAGTCGACCGGCACCGGCAACCGGCCCGACCGCATCGCCGACGGGAAGCTGGACAACCCGACGATCGAGCGCTGGTTCGACACGTCGGCGTTCCGTTCGCCGGCCGACGTCACGGGCACGTACGGCGACTCGGGGCGCAACATCCTGGGCGGGCCGGGCCAGTTCAACATCGATTTCTCCGTGATCAAGGCGACACGCATCGCCAACCTCGACACCGAGCTGCGGGTCGAGGCGTTCAACCTGCTGAACCACCCGCAGTTCGCGCAGCCGAACGGAAACCTCGGCAACCCGCTGTTCGGCCAGATCACGGCGATGCTGCCCAATCCGTCGTGCGCGCTCTGCGGCACGACCGAGCGCAACATCCAGCTGGCGGTGAAGGTGAGGTTCTGAGCCCATGACGCGACCAGTGGAAGCGGCAACGGCATGACTCGGCTCGCAGGCACGCTCCTGGTCACCATCGCCGCATCGGTGTCCCTCTCCGGGCAGCCGCCCGCGCAGCCCGACCCGGCGGTCGCCGCGACGCGCGAACGGCTCGCCCGCGAGACGGCCGACGACTACGCCGACATGCAGCGGCAGCTCGGCATCGTCAGGATGCGGCCCGGCCCGAGCGGCATTCCGTCAGCGCCGGATTACGCGAATACGGACGAGGCGAAGGCCAACCCGTGGCCGTCGCTTCCCGACCCGCTCGTGATGGACGATGGCACACCCGTGCGCAGCGCGCGCGCCTGGGCGCGGCGACGCGTGGAGATCGGCGAATACTTCGCGCGGGAGGTCTATGGCCGTGTGCCCGCGCACGTGCCGGCGGTCTCGTGGCGGGAGGTGCGGCGCGTGTCGACAACGGTGGCGGGCAGGCCCGTTCGCGGGCGCGAACTCGTCGGGCACGTCGACAACACCAGGCATCCGGCCGTCAGCGTCGACATCAGGCTGATGCTCGTCACGCCGGCTGACGCCGCGGCACCGGTGCCCACGATGATCATGTTCCGCGGCGGCGGGTTGCCGGGCGATCCGCCGCCTCCCCTGCCGGCCGGTTTCCGTCCACCCACGCCGCAGCCCGGAGACGACCCGCCGGCGCACGAGCAGCTGATCGCCGCCGGCTGGGGCTACGCCTACCTCCATCCGGCAAGCGTGCAGGCCGACAACGGCGCCGGGCTGACCCGCGGCGTCATCGGTCTGGTCAACCGGGGCAAGCGTCGTGTTCCCGACGACTGGGGGGCGTTGCGCGCCTGGGCGTGGGGCGCGAGCCGTGCGCTCGACTACCTGGAGGGCGATCCGGCGGTGGACGCCACGCGCGTGGGCATCGACGGCGTGTCGCGCTATGGCAAGGCGGCGCTGGTGACGATGGCGTTCGACACGCGTTTTGCGATGGGCCTCATCGCCTCGTCAGGGGCGGGCGGCGCGAAGCTGTATCGACGGCAGTATGGCGAGGTGATCGAGAACCTCACCGGCTCGGGCGAGTACCACTGGTTTGCCGGCAACTTCCTGAAGTACGGCGCCGCGGAGGGACGGGCGGGCACCAGGAACGCGAACGACCTGCCCGTGGACACGCACCAGTTGATCGCGCTGTGCGCGCCGCGGCTGCTGTTCATCAGCCACGGGATCCCGGAGAAGGGCGACGCGCACTGGATCGACCAGCGTGGCGCCTGGATGGCGACGCTCGCCGCGGGTCCGGTGTACCGGATGCTGGGCGTGCGCGACGTCGGTGTCACAGGGCCCTGGCTGACCACGCCCCTGCCAGCCGTGAACACGGGGCTGCTCGACGGCGACCTGGCCTGGCGGCAGCACGACGGCGGTCACACCGACGCGCCGAGCTGGAAACACTTCATCCCCTGGGTGATCGCACGCCAGGCCGCGCGGCGAGGAGACGGTGCGCCTCGTCGAGCAGGTGCCCGGCGTCGACCGGCTTCGTGTGGTACGCGTCGTACCCGGCCGACAGCGCACGCCGGCGATCGATGAGCCGCGCGTGAGCCGAGACGGCGATCGCCGGGATGTGCTGATGCCGTTCCCGGACCTGCCGCATCAACGTGCAGCCGTCGATCCGTGGCATGGCGATGTCGGCGACGATCAGGTCGACGGGGGTTGCCGCGAGTGAGGCGAGCGCCGCCTCGGCGCAGTCGCACACCAGCGGTCGGCCGCCTGCCGACTCCACGACCGCCACGATGAGGTCGCGCGAGTCGCGCTCGTCGTCCACCACCAGCACCGCCGCGCCATCGAGGGTCGGCAGCAGCGCCGACGCATCGACCGACGTGGGCACAGCGGCCGCGGGTCGGATGGACGAGGCCGCGACGGGCAGCACGATGCGCACGCGCGTGCCTTTCCCGGGGCCATCGCTGTGCGCCGAAATCTCGCCGCCGTGCAACTCGATCAGGTGCCGCGCAATCGCCAGCCCGAGCCCGAGCCCGCCGTGCTGGCGCGTCACGCCGCTGTCGGCCTGGCGGAAACGCTGGAACATGTGTGGCAGGAAGGCAGGGTCGACCCCGGCGCCGGTGTCCTGCACGTCGATCGTCACGTGATCGCCCGCGGTCACGCAGCGGCAGTCGACGCGGCCGCCCGCAGGCGTGAACTTCACGGCATTCGAGAGGACGTTGCCGAGGACCTGCTGCAGTCGCTTGGGATCGCCTTCGAGCACCGGCAACTGCGGATCGATGTGCGCGTGGAGCGACACGCCCCGGGCGTGCGCGGCCGGGGCGATGCCGCTGAGCACCGTGTCGAACACGGCGGGCAGCGACACGGGCAGTGCCTCCACCTCGAGCTTTCCGGTGATGATGCGCGACACGTCGAGGATGTCCTCGATCAGCCGTGCCTGCAGCCGCGCATTCCGCCCGATGATGTCGATCGCCTGCGTCGCGCGGCCTTCCGGCAGCGAGCCCCCCTGCAGCAACTGCACCCACCCGAGAATGGCGTTGAGCGGCGTCCGCAGTTCGTGCGAGAGCGTGGCCAGGAACTCGTCCTTCGTGCGGCTGGCGTCTTCGGCGGCGGCCAGCCGCGCGAGCTCGGCCTCCTTGCGGCGCGTCGCCATGATGCAGACGCCCGACATCCGCACCGGCCTGTCGCCCTCCGATTCGACGTCGCCCTTGCCCTCGACCCACCGGATGGAGCCGTCGGGCGCCACGATCCGGTACTCCACGTCGTGGGGAATGCCCTCGTGGATCGCCCGACGCACCGACGCCAGGACACGGTCGCGATCCTCCGGGTGAATCTCGCGCTCGTAGCTTGCAAAAGTGCCGTCGAAGGCGCCCGGCGGCAGCCCGTGCAGGCGTGCGAGGTTCTCCGACCACTCCACCCTGCCAGTTGCCAGATCCCACTCCCATGTGCCCATGGCAGCCGCGTCGAGCGCGAAGCGCAGGCGCTGTTCGCTCCGACGCACCTTGAGCTCCGCTGATGTGCGCGCCAGCGCGAACGCCACCTGCGAGGCGATGATCAGCGCGAGCTGCACCTGCTCATCGTCGAACACGCGCGGCGCCGCGTCGTACAGCATGAACTTGCCGATGACGCCACCGCCGCTGACGAGCGGAACGAAGACGAGGGCTCGAATGTCCTCGGCCTCGAGCACCGGCAGGTACGCCGTCAGTGTGGCGTCCTCGCGCACGTCGCTGACGACGATCGGCTGGGCGTCGGGCATGCCGGGCGTCCAGGGGGTGTGGCCCTCGACGGCGTGGCGGTACGTATCCGAAAGCCCGCGCCACGCGACGAAGCGCATCACGCCCGCCTGATCGAAGAGCAGGATCGCCGACCGTGCGACCCCGAGGCCATCCTCCAGCGCCGACAACGCTGCCGCGTGGATCTCGTCGATCGTGTGCGCCCTGCTGATGGCGCGTGTGAGCGACAGGCACACCCCGAGCTGGCGGTTTTCGGCGGTGAACATCGAGGGAACTCCAGTGCCGCATTCTGGCCGGCTACTCGGCACGAACGCAAGGAATTACCCGCCAGCCCGACCGTGCCGCGGGCCCGCCGGGCAAGGGCCGGGGCCAGGCCTCACCCGATCGGGCCAGTGACTCCCGCAGAGATCTGGCGCAGCAGGTCGTCGAGCAATGGCGCCTGGGCTGGGAGGATGCGGCGCCGCGCCTCGTCCACCGTGAACCAGGCGGCGCGGTCCACCTCGGGGAACTGCTGCTGGCGGCCCGACCGCGGTGGCCATTCGATGGCGAAGGTGACGCTGGTGATGGCGGACGGGTCGATGTCTCCCGACACGGCCCACGCGTGCACCACCTTGCCGCTCTTCATGGTGACCGGCCGCAACGGCACGAACGCTCCGCCAATCGATGATCCCGTCTCCTCCTGGAACTCCCGGCGCGCCGCCTGAAGCGGCTCCTCGCCCGGTTCGATGACGCCCTTGGGAATCGTCCAGGCACCCGCGTCCTTGCGCGCCCAGTACGGACCTCCCGGATGGACCAGAAGCACTTCGACGCCATGCGCAACGCGGCGGTAGACGAGCAGCCCGGCACTGG
>JAEYZV010000457.1 GCA_023427865.1 Acidobacteriota bacterium | reverse complement strand
TCGAGCGTCATGTCCTCCTTGCGGTTGCCGCGCGTCCAGTTGCTGCACATGTTGCAGCGCGCGTCGCACACGAAAGTGACATGGAAGATCAGCACGGTCGGGTGCAGGGGCTTGACCCGCGCGACGTAGCTGTTGATGAGGTCCCTGGGAGCGGAGAGTGCGGCCTTGGCGAGGTACTTGGCCGCGTAGGTCTGCGCCATAAGAGACGATTGTACTACGTCTTGCGGCTCATCGCGGACCGGCGGGTGCCCCCGCTAGGCAGCCCGGCGTCGCAGGTACAGCAGGGCGCCGGGCACGTTTCCGAACAACCCGGTCAGGATGATCAGGGTCGTCAGCGCCAACGACAGTTCATCGGGCACGCCTTGCGGCCGCAGGAGCCACATGATCACGCCTTGCGGCAGGCCGAAGCCGCTCACCGAGATCGGGAGCAGCAGCATCAGCAGGCCGACGGGCATGAAGACGAGGTAATAGCTGAACGGCACGCCGATGCCGAGGCCGAGGCCGAGGCCGTAGGCCTGGACGATGCGCAGTACCTGCACGAGCAGCGAAAGCCCGAAGACGGCGAGCAGCGTGCGTGGTTCGCCCCGGTAGAAGGCGACCGCATCGGCGATGCGCAGGGGCAAGCGCACCGGCGTCCAGTGATGCCACGAGGCGGGGAGCCACCGGATCCAGCGGTCCGCCCAGATGGCAGCGCCCGACCCCACGAACACGAGCGCGGCGCTCCAGAACGCCACGAGCTGCACCTGCGGGTCCGGGTGCTGTCGGGCGTAGATGGCGACGCCGACGGCGCCCATGAGGGCAATCGCCACCACGCCGAGGATCCTGTCGATGGCCACCGACGCGACCGCCGCGCCGCGCTGTGCCGTGCGCTGGCCCAGCGCGTAGGCGCGTGCCGCGTCACCGCCGACGCCAGCCGGCAGGAAGCTGCCGACGAACGAACTGACGAGGAAGATGCGGGCGGCGGTGCGCGTCGCCACGTCGGTGCCGCTGGCGCGCAGCAGCAGGAGCCAACGCCAGATCATGACCACGCGGTCCAGCAGGACGAGCAGGCACACGGTCGCGACGGCCATCGGGTTGGCCCGCAGCATTGCGCGCATGGCCTCGCCCGCATCCACCTGCCGCAGGAGGTACGCGAGGATTACGCCCGTGATGGCCGCTCGCACCCAGAACGAGCGGAGCCAGCGCGTCATGCCCTCGGCTTGCGTGCCACGAACGTCAGCGTCTCGAACAGGTTCTTGCGCACCTTGAACAGCAGGTCCTCGGTCCGCGTCCAGCGCGAGAACGTGTCGATCCCGGGAAGGTTCGTCAATGTGCTGGCGGCCGCGAGCGCGTCACGCTTCAGGCCGGTCGCCACACCGATGCTTCGCACCACGCGCTCGACCGCGAAGCCGCCGTCGTTGAACAACTGCTTCATGCGCCGTTCGGTGGTGACGAAGTTGTGGGTGTAGTCCACGTCCCAGAAGAACGTGCGCTCCTTGAGGTAGTCGGGCACGACCACGAAGAAGACGCCGCCGGGCCGGAGCAGCCGCAGCGCATCGGCGGTGAAGGCACGTGCCGCGTCGATGCCGGGCATGTGCTCCATGATCTGATCGGCATACACCACGTCGAACGATCCGCTCTCCCCGGGGATGGGCGGCGTGAAGGCCTTGACCACCCGGAGGCCCTTCTTCGTCAGCACGTCGATGAGCAGGTCGCTCGCCTCGATGGCGGTGTAGTTCCACCCGGCCCCCACCGCGAGTTCGCCGAGGGTGCCGTGACCGGGGCCGATCTCGACCATTGCACCAGGCGGCGTGATGGCCGAGTGCAGGATGCCGAGGCGGGTGCGTTCGATGCGACTGCGCCGGGCGGCGCCGAAGCCGGTGAGCTGCTTCTCTGAAAACGACTTGTAGAACGTGTCCTCGGCCACGGCGCGCATGATAGCAGGCCGATCCACGGGAGACCCTGCCGGCGATTGCCGACACACGACGGGCCGGCGCTCCGTGGGGAGGGCCGGCCCGTGTGCACCTGCGTGCAGGCGATCGCTAGTTCGTGAAGCGGCCGCGGCCGGTCCATCGGCCGATCGAGCGCTGTGCCGCCGTCGCGCCGGTCTGATCGATCCAGGCTGCCGACGGGCTGCTGCCGCAGTGGCCGAACATGATGTCGATGATGTAGACCTGCGTGCTGCCCTCGCTCGGGCCGGCACCCCAGTGATAGTCCACCACGTCCATCGACGGATCGGCCGCGTTGCCGCGCTTGCCGTTGTAGCCCCACCGGTTGTCTTCCTCGCGTAGCTTGTCCACGAGGTAGTCGAGGAACTCCCACGTGCCGCCGTGCTCCTGGCACGAACGGCGCACGAGGTCAGGACGGGCGGCAAACGCCGCCTGGACGACCGCCATCCGGTTGGGCAGGGGCAGGCGCGCGCCCGGGGGCGGGTCCGGCGTGCGGTTGGCGCCCGACACCGGGGCGGCCGGCGTGCGGAACGTCCAGTTGGACGACCACGCGCCATACCCGTCGGCGATCTCCGCCCGGACGCGCCACGTGTACACCGTGTCGTACTTCAACTGCGTCGTGACCGTCCAGTTCGTGCGGCCATTGCCCGCCGGGACCAGCGGTTCGGCGATGAGCGAGGAGCCCTCTAACAGCTGGAACCGATGGCCGAGGGCCACCGTGCTGGCGTGGGTCGCCACGGCGTTGGCCACCGACAGCGTCACCGGAATCGAGTTCTGCGGCCCGAGCTCCGTCGTCTCGCCGTTGGCAGGCGACGGGTTGCCGGGCACGCTCGCCTTCAGGGTCGGCGTGCCTTCGGGGACCGCCGTCGCGGTGCCGAGGCCGGGTGTGGCCGACGGGGACACGGGATTGTTGTTGCTGCTGCAGGCCGCGCTGACGGCGAGCAGGGCCAGAAGGCCCACCTGGAATGCGTACTTCATGGTCGTCTTCCTCTTGCTACGGGCCTCAGAACGAGACGCGGACGCCGCCGTAGAACTGTGCGCCGCCGTACTTCACGTCGACCGAACCGTTGGGGCCCTGCAGGTCCGCGGTTCCCCCGGCATACCGGAAACCCACCGTCGCTCCGAGCCGGCCGGCCTGCCCGAGATCGAACGGCAGCCGGTAGGTGAGATCGGCCCCGAAGTTTGCCGTGGTGGCGGTCTTCTCGCCGCGCGTGAAGGTCACGTCCTGGATCCCGACCGTCGCGAAGTTCGGCGCGCCATCCTGTTCGGCGACGCGGGCGCCACTCGGGAACTCGTGGGCCAAGCCGACGAACGACGGGCCGGCGCCGACACCGAGCACGAGGTCCTCGCCGAACGGAATCATCCAGCTGGCCGTCAGGTGGTACTGGTTCTCGCTGTGCTTGAGGCCGTCGATGCGCTGGCTGGCCTCGCGCGGCCGGTTCAGGAACAGCGGATGCGGCACGCGCGCGTTGACCGCGGTTTCCATGTCGTCGCCGTAGCGGACGAAATTCAGCGACACCACGAGGTTGCGCCACACGCGGGCGCCACCGCCGAGACCCCAGATCGCCCCGCCGCCGTACCCCTGCGAGCCGTCAATGGTGGCCGTCTCGTCGTAAATCGAGAATGTCGAGGAACTCGTGATCAGGTGGGAACCGCTCTGCGCGCCCGCCGTGACCTGGACGAACCCGCGTTCTTCGTAAGGCGTGACCGCCGATTGTGCCGAGGCGGCTGCCGGCACCATCAGCAGGCCGCACAGGAGGATTGCTCGTGTACTCATAAACAAACAGTCGAACCCCCGCTCCGAGGAACGTCGTCGGGGTCGTGTCTCGCTTCCGCTGGTTGAAAGATGGCGCAGGCCCAGGTCCGCACGCCGGGAATTGTCCGCCGGGAACAGGACACGAGATTGTTCGTCAGGAGGAGACAAGTGTCAACCGGAACGGCTCCCCGTCTCCTGTGACCCGCTACCTGTCTCCTGACCTGCTACCTGTCCGCCCTGTGACCTGTCAGAACCGTCCTCGGCTCGTCCAGCGGCCGATGGTGCCCTGCTGCGCGGTGACGCCCGTCTGGTCGATCCAGGCCGGTGCCGGGTTCGAGCCGCAGTGACCGACGATGACGTCGATGATGTAGACGTTCGTCGTGCCCTCGTCGCGGCCCGGGCCCCAGTTGTAGGCCACCACGTCGTGCGACGGATCGCCGGCGTTGCCACGCTTGCCGTTGTAGCCCCAGCGCGTGTCGTACGTGCGGAGCCGATCGACGAGCCGATCCATGAACTCCCACGAGCCGCCGTGCGACTGGCAGGAATTGCGCAGCGCCGACGGGTACTGCCGTGCGACGTCCTCGACGACCGATGCCATGTTCGGCAAGGGCAGTCGCTGTCCCGGCGCCGGGTCGGGCGCACGCCTGCCGCCGGGCGAGGGTGCCGGGGCGGGCGACGGTGAGGGAGACGGTGCCGGGCCCGGTGAAGGAGAC
>JAEYZV010000427.1 GCA_023427865.1 Acidobacteriota bacterium | reverse complement strand
GTGCACGCGCGCGTGCGATGCCGCGAACGAGCGATTGTAGCAGAGCCCCCGTCAGCCTGGTGCCGTGGCGTTGCGTACCCGGGACGCCTCGAGGGCCCGGGACAGATGCGCCAGCAGGTCGGCCGGCAGGAACGGCTTACGCAGGACGAGCGCGGTGTCGTCCGGCGCCGTATCGGCCCACGGGTCGGTATCGGTATAGCCGGACACGAACGCGACGGCGAGGCCGGGGATACGCGTGCGCAGCTCCCGCGCGAGCGTGAATCCATCCATGCCGGGCATCACGATGTCGGTCAGCAGGATGTCGATCGTGCCCGCCTGCTTCTGCGCAGCATCGAGCGCCTGCGCGGCGTCGCAGGCCTCGACCACCTCGTAGCCCGCCTCGCGCAGGACGCGCGCGACGAGGTGCCGCAGCTCTGCCTCGTCCTCCACGAGCAGTACCCGGCACGGCGCACCGCAGCTGGCGTACCCGCGCTCGGCGCCAGCACCGAGCAATGTCCGGCGCGTCATCGGGAGCCACACGGTGAACGTGGAGCCTTCCCCCGGCGCACTGCTCACCGCGATCCGCCCACGATGCTGCGTCACGATCCCGTAGACGGTCGCGAGTCCGAGGCCCGTGCCGCGGCCCAGCGTCTTGGTCGTGAAGAAGGGCTCGAAGACGCGCGCCCGCGTGTCGGCGTCCATGCCGACCCCGGTGTCGCGCACCGACAGCACGGCGTACTCGCCTGGGGCGAGGTCCGGCGCGCCCGGTGGAGGCGCCGCAAGCACCTCCCGGCGCGTCGTCACGCACACCTGTCCCCCGTCGGGCATCGCATCGCGCGCATTGATCACGAGGTTGATCAGGACCTGTTCGAACTGGCCCTGGCCCAGCTCGACGTGCCCGCTGGCCTCGTCGAGGTCCAGCACGAGCTCCACGTTGCCGCCGCAGAAGCGGCGCAACATCGGCTCGAGCCCCGCGGCCGCGGCCACGACGTCGACGATGGCCGGCGAGGTGAGCTGTCGTCGGCTGAAGGCGAGGAGGTTCTGGGTGAGGGCCGCTGCCTGCTCACTCGCGCGCCTGATCTGCCCGAGCGCCTCGGCATGCAGCGGGTTGGCCGGGCGCTCCTCCATCAGCAGCATGCAGTACCCGATGATGATCGTGAGCAGGTTGTTGAAGTCGTGCGCGACGCCTCCCGCGAGACGACCGACGGCCTCCATCTTCTGCGCCTGCTGCAGGTGGGATTCGGCCTGCTGCCGCGTCTCCTGCTCCTCGCGCAGCGATCGATTCGCCGACTCCAGCTGCGCGTTTGCCGAGGCGAGTGCCGCGGCCTGGTCGGCCAGCGCGTGGGCGTGCTCGGCAAGGCGACGATCGGCGCGGCGGCGGCGCCGTACGTTCACCACGAGACCGCCGATGATCAGCGATTGCCCGACGAGCAGTGCGACGCCGGTCCAGATGGCCGTCTTGTTGGCGCGATAGAAGGAGGGCGGCCGGTTGATCACGAGGGCGCCGCGCGGCAGCGCGCCTTCGGGGATGCCCCACCTGGCGAGTTGCGCCGCGTCGAACGCCATCAGGGTCGTGTCGTCCTCCTCGAGAGCGATGGCCGCGGGAGACGCACCGTCGAGCAGTCGCGCCGCCACGCCACCCATCCGCGCGCCATGTTCGACGCCGTTGTCGACCGTCCCGGCCAGCACGTTCTTCGTGTCGTACCGCATGCCGAGCGCGACGACCGGCGCCTGCGACGCCGCACCGATGCGGCTGAGCGAGTTGGAGCCGAAGTGGCCGCCGGTCCTGTCGCGCACCACCGACGTCCCGACGACGAGATCGCTGGCCGTGGTCTCGCGCGACAGGCGCCCCAGCAGGTCGTCGAACGCCATGTCGGCCGTCGAGAGCTCCAGCAACTGCAGCCGGGGGTGGTTGCGCATCACGGCGCGGAACATGTGCCGCACGCTGTCGCCGAACAGGGTGTCGTCGGTGACGAGCAGCACACGCTGCGTGGCAGGCCGGACGCGCAGCGCCGAGTCCACGATCACGTCCACGCGGAAGCGCTCGCGGACGCCGGTCACCTGGCGCCGTGGTACTCGCGCGGCCAGCGTGTCGCTGTTGACGCCGCCGAACACGACGGGCGTGTCGCCCATGACGTCGGGGTGGTCGAGAAGGAACTCCAGCGCCGCGTCGTCGGTCGTGGCGATGAGCCCGATGGGCACGTCGGCGTATTTCGTCCGCAGCAGCGAGTAGAGCGCCGCCTTGTACTCCGGTCGGCTGTCGTGCCGGAAATCGAGGAACTCCGAACGGACGTCGAGGCGATGTCCCTGGGCGCCCAGCGACTCGCGCAGCCCGCGAGCGATGTTGAGGGTCCACTCGGAGGAGACGTCGTACGAGTGCAACAGCAGGACGAGCGTCACCGGGATCGTGCCGTTGTCCTCGTCGGGCGGCACGCCCTGCGCCGCGAGCCCGGCACTGGCCATGCCGATCGCCAGGATCAGCAGCAGCCGGGGAACGGAGGCGAGCAAGCGGTGGAACACGACCATGCGCTGGCGGACGAGCCAGCGTACACGCGTTTGGGGCCCCCACCTAGCGGGTGCATCGACCGTCCCAGCCGCCCGGGAGAAGGTCCGCACGTCTCAGCGACGGTCAGTGCGACGGAGGGCCGGAACTGCGGCGCCGTCACGCGGCGGATCGACGACGGCCGCGTTCACCATGGTCGAGAACACGCTGAAGATGCCCGGCTGGTTGAAGGGCAGGTGTTGCGTCAGGAGGATCGAGACCATCCGCTCGACCGGATCGATGGACACGTACGTCGTCGCGGCGCCCGACCACCCGAACTCGCCGATCGAGCCTGCGAGGCTGCCGCCCCCGTGATCGAGCCGGACCGAGACGCCGAAGCCGAAGCCCGCGTGCGAGCTCGTGGGCTGTGCCAGCCGCGCATTCTGGTTGGCGGTCATGGAGGTGACCGACTTGCGGGAGAGGATGCGAATCCCGTCGAGCTCGCCGCCATTCAGGAGCATCTGCGCGAAGCGTGCATAGTCGTCGGCGGTCGAGAACAGGCCGCCGCCCCCCGAATGG
The DNA here is from genome assembly GCA_023427865.1 of Acidobacteriota bacterium. Taxonomy (GTDB): domain Bacteria; phylum Acidobacteriota; class Vicinamibacteria; order Vicinamibacterales; family Vicinamibacteraceae; genus Luteitalea. Next base: position 992 of record JAEYZV010000427.1, on the reverse strand, counting down.
AACAACCGGCCATCCGGGTCGGGGTACGGCAGGTCGCCCTCCGTGTCGCGCCCGAGCGCGAGCGCGGCCACCGCGGCAAGCGGCGCGTCGCCCTCGCGCTGGTAGAGCGTGGCGAGGCGATCGCGCCTGGCGGGCGGCACGGTGAAGGCGGTGTCGTTCATGCCGAGCGGGGCGAAGATGCGTGCCTCCATGAACGCGCCGAGCGACTGCCCCGTCACCTTCTCGACGATCGCGCCGAGCAGGTCGGTGTTCACGCCGTAGTAGAAGCGCTCGCCGGGCTGGGCGATGAGCGGCAGACGCGCGACGCGCGCCACGAAGTCGTCCGTGCTGCGCGCCTGGAGCACCTTCGCGTCGCGGTACATGTCGTCGACCGGTGACTGCGCCAATCCGTAGGCGAATCCTGACGTATGCGTGAGGAGGTGCCGGATGGTGATCGGCTGTGCCAGCGGGACGAGCTGCGGGTCCGCCGCGGTGCCGCCGTTGAACACCTGCGGCGCCTTCAGGGCGGGCAGGTACTTCGCAATCGGATCCTCGAGCCGCAGTCGTCCATCCTCGACGAGCATCAGCACGGCCACCGAGGTGACGATCTTCGTCATCGAGTAGACGCGGACGATGGTGTCACGCGTCATGGGCAGGCGCTTCTCGCGATCCCGCATGCCCACCGTGTGGAGGTCCACGATCCGGCCGTGTCGGGCCACGAGGGAGATCGCACCGGCGATCTCGCCCTGGTCGACGAACTGCCGCAGCCGGGCATGCATGCGGTCGAGCCGGTCGGGCGCGAGGCCTTCAGCTGCCGCGGTGCTCGACGGCAATGCCGCGGGAGCCGCGACTTGCGCGGCGGCCGGGGATGCGAGCGCCGTGCACAGGAGCAGCGCGCACGCAGTACGGAGGAGTGTCCTGGTCATGGATGCGCGCCATTGTTGCCGAACACCCGCGGCGCGGCAACGTGTGGGGGCGACTGGGGACTCGGGATTGGGGACTCGGGATTGGGG
>JAEYZV010000426.1 GCA_023427865.1 Acidobacteriota bacterium | reverse complement strand
CCCCAATCCCGAGTTCCCCCAACCCCGGCCGATTTCGCCAAGGTCAAAGCCGACCCGACGAAGGCCGAAGGCCGAACGACGAAGGCCGACCCACGAGGGCCGACCCGACGAAGGCCGAAGGCCGACGGCCGGCTTCATCCCGTGTGGTGCTGCGCCCAGCGCACCACGGCGTGTTCGGCCCAGTAGCCGTCGTGCGCCGGGTCCGGTTCGCTCACGAACGCGCAGTGCCCCCCATCCTCGGTGATCACGACGCGGACGTGCGGGTTGCCCGTGACCTCCGGCCGCGTGAACTGATCGGGCGGCACGAAGGGATCGTTGGCGGCGGTGACGATGAGCGCCGGGACGCGGATGCGGTCCACGACGCGCAGGCTCGACGCCTGGTGGTAGTAGCGCGCCGCCGTCCCGAAGCCATTCAGCGGCGCCGTGTACGCGTCGTCGAACCCACGCACCGTCCACACGCCGCGCAGCCTGGCCAGATCGTAGAGGTCTGGGAAGAGCGCGGCCTTCCGCTTCATCCGCGCCCGCAGATTGCGCATGAAGTTGAACTCGTACAGCAGGTTCGCGCGGCGCTCGAGCGCGTCCACGCACAGTGCGAGATCCATCGTCGGCGACACGGCGCACACGGCCCGGAGCTGCCGGGGGGCGTCAGCGCCGAGGTCGCCGGCAAGCTTGATCGTGAGGTTCCCGCCGAGCGAGTAGCCCGCGACGACCACCGCGGGCACGCCGGCCTCATCGATCATGTGGCGCAGCAGGAACAGCGGATCGTGGGTCAGGCCGGAGTGGTACAGGCCGCGCGAGAGCGCCTCGGTGCCGCCGCAGTTGCGCTGGTTCAACCGCACGACGCTGAAGCCCGCGGCCCACGCCTTCTCGGCGATGCCGCGCATGTAGTGCGCGAGGCTCGAACCTTCGAGGCCGTGCAGGAGCAGCAGCGCGGGCGCACTGCGGCGATCGGGTTGCCAGTTGCAGTGTGCGAGCACGCGGGCGCTCTCGTCGGTGTCGAAGTAGCAGGCCTCCGGCTCGGGCAGCCGCGGCAACGCCCGCCGCCTCGCCCATGCGTACACCGTCATGCGGTGTCCGCCGGACCACTTCCGCGACGGAACGTAGGGTGGGAACGGCAGCTGCGAAAAGTCCGAAGTCAAAAGGCAGAAGTCAGAAATCAAGGAAAAGTCGCAAGGGCCTTCCTACTTCAGCTCGTACACCCGGAACCGGCCTTCGCGGTGCAGTTCGCGGAGCGGCATGTCGCGATCGATCACGAGCACGTCCAGGTCGAAGCGATCGGCGAGGACGGTGGCCTTCCGCGCATCGAGGCTGGCGACGTCGCCGATCGCATCGAGGCGCGCCTGCACGCGAATCGCCACGTCCCGATCGTACAGGGAGACGGCCGCGTCCTTCACCCCCTCCACGAGCACGTCGCGCCGTGCGGTCACCCGCACGCTGTGGCCGTACTTCCAGTCGTGATCGGGATCGGTCAGCACGTGCGTGTCCTTCGGCGTGCGCGCCGCAAGCCAGGCGCCCAGCCGCACCCAGTCGGAGTCCTCGAGCGCTACCTGTACGAAGGCCCGTTCGGGGTGCTCCACCCGGGTGACGTAGAGTCCGCGCGCCGTCGAGGCGACCAGCAGCAGGACAGCCACGGCGAGCGGGCGCCGGGTGCGCCATCCACCGGACCGATCGACCGGTCGCATGTCCAGCCGCGCGGCTTCCGACACCGCCCACACCGCCGAGAGCACCGCGAACAGGTCGATCAGCCAGAACACGCGTGACGTCTGCAACTGCACGGCCAGCGCGAGGCGCATGACGATGAACGGCAGCGACGCGAGGAACGTCGCGGTCAGCAGTGCCACGCCGGCGACCACGGCCGCTTCCCACCGGGCCGCCACGCGCCGGCGTACCCGCCACTGCCAGACGCCGGCCACCACGATGGGCAGCGAGAGGTTGGCCAGCCAGGCCCCGAGAGGCCAGGCGGTGGGGAACACGTAGTCCTTCGAGGCGAATGGGCGGATCCACGCCGCGTCCATCGCCTGGAGCCGAGCGTTGGCGAGGCCTGTCGCGGCGGCGGCGAGTGTCAGCGCCGCGGCGACGCCGGCGGCCACCGCCAGCAGGCGGCGCTCACGGCGCGTGCCGAGCGCGATCGAAGCGCCCAACAGGAAGATGGCCCACCACAGGCCGGTCGTCGGATGCAGGACGGTGGCGAGCACGACGAGCGCCCAGGCCCACCCGAGCCTGTGGCTCGCCACGGCCACGGCCGCCCACGCGCCAACAGCGAACGCGAGCCCGCGCGGGTGGTAGTAGCCCTCGAACGTGTTGGCACCGGTTTCCGTGATGCGATGACGCAAGGTGAGCGCGAGGCAGGCTGCGGCCGCCGTCCAACGGCTTGCAGAGAGGCGTCGTGCCAGCAGCCAGACGGCCGAGAACAGCAGCCCGAGCCCGACGACATGCCCGACCAGCAGCAGCGGCTCGAGCGGAAGTCCCGTGCGCGTGAGGATCCATCCCGTGATCTCCTCGCTCACCATCAGCTGCGCCTGGGCGTCGATCAGGGCACCGTCGCGCGGGTACAGGTCAGGGGCAACGGCCCGCAGGATCGCCGGGATGTAGAACGCCTGGTCGGAGACGCCGTAGCGGTAGCCGGCCGCGTTGGCGATGGCGAGCACGATGAGCAGCGCGAGTCCGCCGCCCCATCCGAGCACCGTCAGGACGGGCACGCGCCTCACGACGCAAACTCGGGTGGCAGCAGACGCAGGTCCGCCGAGTCGCCGTAGAGGGGCGGCACGGGCACGTCCCGCAGGCGCAGGTAGACGCACAGCTGCCCGCGGTGGTGCACGGTATGGCGGATGACGTAACGCGCGATCGCCTCGCCCCGCGACATGGTGGCGACGAGCGCGCCATCGCGCAGCAGCGACCACGTGTCGGCGAGACCCGCCTCGTCGGCCGCCGCGAGCACCTGACGTGCTTTCGCCGCCGCGTCCTCGAACCTGGCCAGGATCTCCTCGCGCGACTGCGGCACCGTCGGCCCGGGACCGCCGGAGCCCATGTCGTACGTGTCGGCCCCGACGAACGTGTGCAGCCAGCCGGGGATGGCGGCCACGTGCATCGCCTGCCGGCCGAGCGTGAATGCGCGCGGGTGCGGCTTCCAGTCCAGCGCATCGGCGGGCACGGCCTGGAGCACCGCGCGGCTCACGGGGAACTCGGCTTCCAGCTGCTCGAGCAGGAAGGTCTTGCGCATCGCCACCATCATCGCGCCGATTGCCTGCCCGGGGGCGTGTGGAAGGTGATCCAGCAGCCGAGCATGCGGCGATCGCGGCTGCCCGGCTCCACCTCCGCCGGCACGAAGCCGGACGACGTGGTGATGCGCAGTTGGCGCGCGATCGTTCCCGTCGGGTCCTGCCTCGCTCCGGTGGCCGGGAGTGTGACGTCCTGCGACTGCCCCGCAGCGAGGCTCGCACGGATCTCGCCGCCATCCCAGGCCACGGTCACCTCGACAGGCTGCGGGCCGGCACGGAGCGTGAGGGCCTGGTTCCGCGGCGGCCCGACGATCGTCAACGTGGACGATGCACGCCCGCGCACCCAGAGTCCGTCGCGTTCTGGCCAGGCATCCTCGCCGTGGACGAGGATCACGAGGTCGCCATAGCGTGCGCTGGCCAGCACCGCCGGGGTGCGCGGCCGCGCACTCGCGTCGACGATGGTCTGCGGTGTAAGGCGCAGGCGCGGCGACGCGTCGGCCAGTTCCGGCGAGGCCTTGAACCCCACGAATCCGACGTCCACCGGCAGCGAGAACGCCCGCCCCCACGAGCCCGGCGACGTGAGCGCCACCGGCCATGTGCGCAGCGCTGGACTCGTGCGGCCGGCATGCACGGCCAGTGCCGCGTCGATCGGCACGGCCGAGGCCGGGAACAGCATGTCCACGCCGTAGGTGCCGGCCGGCAGCGACAGCCGTCGGCCGAACAGCTGCGTGGCGCGGTCCTCACGTCGATCGCCGGCCTCGTGCACGAGCAACGGGAACAGGCCGGGCACGGTGGCCGCGTCGATTCGCGTCAGCGGATCGTAACGCATCGCGAGCGGACGTCGTTCCGCATCGTACTCGTCGAGGAGCCGCACCCGCGGCCGCTCCTCGAGCGACGGGGCTGGCGTGGCTGGCGGCAGCGCCTGCGCAGCGACTGCCGAGACCAGGGCGCCGGCGCCGATGACGGCGATCCATCCTGCCAGTTGATCGCGGCCGATCCTGAACCGTCGCACGTCCGCGTCCGTCGCCCTGGCAGTGGGTCCCTCGTGCGCTCGGCGTGTGGCACGACCGAGAAGGCGCCCGGCGAGGAGCGCGACGCCCGCCCAGAGCAGGACACCGAGCGATGCGTCGAGCGGCGGCTGCCGCAGGAAGGTGGGGACCAGCGTCCAGACTGGCGTCGAAGGCGCCAGGTACTCGAGCACCTGCGACGTGCCGTCCCGTCCTGCAACGAGGAGCAACCCGCTTTGGGCGGTGGCGAGCACCACCGTGACCGCGATGCCGATGCCGAGCAGCACGCGCTGCGCAGCCCGGCGCAGGGGCTGTCGGGCGCACGCCGTCCAATGCGCGGCGACGGGCAGCACCAGCAGCGGTAGCGCCGACACGAGCGGACGTCCGACGATCGCGCTGCCGCCCCACCAGATGTGGAATGCGCCGACGACACCGAGGAGGGCGGTAAACACCAGCACGAGCTCGAGCGCCAGGCGCCGCCGCGCGCCGCGCTGCCGCCACAGCGCGTAGAGGCCGGGCAGCACCATCAGCAGGACGGGCGCGAAGGCGACGATGCCGTATTCCTGATCGAACAGGAGTCCGGGCCCGCCGGCCGGCAGGTACTCGAGCCTCGTTTCGCGTTGCGTTCCGTAGGGGGCCGTTGGCGACCATGTGCCCCAGATCACCTTGAAGAACAGGAACCAGCCTGCAAGGCTCACCACGTTCGGCACGCCAAGAGCCAGCGTACGCACGACGGCGCGCGTGCGTGCCGCGCCGTCGGGCGGCCACGGCCACCAGGCGCGCAGGAGCGAGACGAGACCGAGCATCGCGCCCATGACGAGGTACTTCGTGCTGAACCAGGGCAGGCAGGCGATTGCCAGCCCCGCGGCCCACCAGCGCCACACCGGCACGTCGAGCGGGCGCCGGTGCGCGTCGCGCTCCGCGTGCCAGCCGGACGTCCAGGCAAAGGCCAGCGCCACGGCACATGCCGCGGGCACTTCGGGATACACCGCGAACGTGTTGAAGATCCAGGGCGGCCCAAGCGCGAGCGCGGCCCAGCCGAAGGTCGCCGCCGAGGCCGATCCGGTGACCGCCCACGCCAGGCGCCAGGCCGACGTCATCGCGATCGCCGCCAGCAGCACCAGGGCGCGCACGACGAGGTCGTAGCCGCCGGCTGCGTAGACGGGCGTCATCAGCACCGGCATGCCGACCGGGTGGATCGAGTAGATCTCGCGATCGGTGCCGCGCGTCAGGTAGTGCGGCGCGAGCGGACGGTGGAAGTACTCGTCGTAGTCGCCCCGTGTGTGGTTGTTCTCGATGCGCAGGTCGCCGTCACGCCAGAGGCTCTGGGCGATCACGAGGTAGTGCGGTTCGTCGCCGCCGGGAAACAGCGGCGTGCGGGTGAACCGCTCGGCCAGCACGCCTGACGAGGCGAGGCTCGCCAGCAGGATCGCCGTCGTCCAGCGGCGTCGCCGGGCAAGGGCTGCTCCCGCGGTCACCGCGCGGGCAGTTTCCGCCTCGACGCGCGGCGGCGAACGCCGGGACAGGTGGGTCTCGAGAGCCGCGCTCCACACGGCCAGACCGACCAGTACGCCCCAGGCCATCAGCGCGCCCGGGCCCGCCAGCAGCATCAGCGCCGGGGCGAGATCGGGCAGCCACGGCAGGTACGGCAGCACGAGCACGCCGCCCCCCGCCAGCACGACGAGCGGCGCGGCCACGCCTGCAGCCGGTCGCAGGCGTGAAAGAGCGAGATGGATGAACGCGAAGAGGACGAGGCCGGCCAGGACGAGCAGGACGAGCGTGCCGAGCGAGGGGAGCATGGCCACCCGCACGGAGCCGTCGGGGCCCTGCATGCGATCGAGCGATCCGAGGGTGGCCCAGGTGCCCAGACCGGCCGCCGCGCCGCAGGCGGCGGCCGTCAGGGTGCGAAGACTCATTTCGGCGAGAAGTCTACCGTGGGCACCTCACGCGCCGATGCAGGAGCCTCGAAGTACTTCCATTCCTCGAAGCCGAACACGTTGGCGGTGATGTTGGACGGGAACCGCCGCCGCAGCGCGTTGTAGGCCTGCACCCGCTCGTTGTAGCGCCCGCGGGCCACGGCGATGCGGTTCTCGGTGCCCGAGAGCTCGTCCATCAGGCGCATGAAGGTCTGATCCGATTTGAGCTGCGGGTAGTTCTCGACCACCACGAGCAGTCGCGCGAGCGCGGAGCTCTGTTCATTGGCCGCGTCGATCGTCTCGGCCGGGGTGCGCGCGCCGGCCAGCTTCTCGCGCGAGGCGGCGATCCGCGTGAGGATCTCCTTCTCCTGCGCCGCGAACCCCTGGACCGTGCTCACGAGGTTCGGGATGAGGTCGTTGCGTCGCTGCAGCTGGTTCTCGACCTCGGCCCAGGAGCCCTTGATGGCTTCCTGCTGGCTCGTGAACGTGTTGTACGAACAGCCGCTCAGCGAGACGGCTGCCACCAGCAACACGAGGTGCTGCCAGAGTGAACGTCGTGTCATGTCCATTGCTCCTGCATTGATTGGCCACGCTGGGACAGCGGGCCCTACCGTTCACTGCTCGGCCACGCTGGGACAGCGGGCCCTACCTGTTACCTGTGATCCTGTGTACCTGTAGGCCCTGTGACCTGACGTCCTGTCGAGCTGCGAACCTGTCCCTTCTCACCACC
>JAEYZV010000409.1 GCA_023427865.1 Acidobacteriota bacterium | reverse complement strand
GCCCGGGGGCGGGGGCGGGGGGGGGCCGGCCTCGTCTCCGGCACCCGCTTTGCTCTCCCGGGAGTGGGGCCACCAGGCGTCGATCACGGGATTGGCGCACCAGCGTGGTTCGCTCGGAGGTCATCATGGCAAGGACCACATCCACCGAGACGCCCCAGACGGCGATGCAGCGTCCGATGCGCCTCGCCCGTGCACTCGGCTCGGAGTTCGAGCAACTCATGAACGAGTTGGGGTTGCGCCACCGGTTCCCGCCCGCCTGGTGGGAGGCCGATTCGCCGCTCGGCACCTGGGCGCCGGCCATCGAAGTGCAGGAGAAGGGCAACGACTTTCTCGTGCGCGCCGAACTGCCCGGCCTGACCAGGGACCAGGTGACCGTCAACGTCACCGACGAGGTCGTTGTCGTGGAGGGCGAGAAGAAGAAGGAGGAGTCGAGCGAGAAGGAGGGCTACTACCGCAGCGAACGGAGCTACGGCAAGTTCCGGCGCGTGATCGCGCTGCCCGACGGCGCCGACCCGAAGAGCGCGGTGGCCACCTTCAAGGACGGAATCCTCGAGGTCGCCATGCACGTGAACGAGAAGGTGTCGCCGGAGATGCGCCGCCTCGACATCGGCTGACGTCGCATCCGTCCGGGCCCCGGGGGGCGGGCCAGACGCGTGGGAGCGGCGAGGTTCGGCCGGTCCGAGGCCGCTCCCGCTCGCGAAGGCCTGCTACAGTGCCGGATGGAGGACACGGGAATGCGCGCAATCTGCATCGCGCTCGCGTGGCTCGTCGCGGCAGCCGTCGCGACGGCCGAAGAGCGCTCCCTCTTCAACGGCAGGGATCTCACCGGCTGGCAACATGTCGGCAAGGGCCAGGTCGTCGTCGAGGACGGCCTGTTGAAGACGGTCGGGGGCATGGGCCTGCTGTACTACGCGGGCGAGAAATTCGGCGACTGCACCATCCGCGTCGTTTACCGCACCACGACCGTCGACGACAATTCGGGGATCTTCGTGCGCATTCCGGAGCCGCCGAAGGATGCGTGGCAGGCCGTGCACACGGGTTACGAGATCCAGATCCTCGAGAACTTCCCCGAGAGCTACACGCTCAGCGAGCACCAGAAGGCGTTCGGGACGTCGTGGCACACGACGGGGGCGATCTACTCGATGAGCCCGGCGCGCGCCCGGCCGCAGAAGCCGGTGGGCGAGTGGAACACGATGGAGATCGAGCTGCGCGGGCCGCGCACGATCGTGCGGCTGAACGGCGTGCTCGTGAACGACTTCGTGGAGGGTTCGCCGGTGCCGCCCCGTCAGCACGACTACGAGCCGAAGCGCGGCAGGCGCCCCGACGTGGGCTACATCGGCATCCAGAACCACCACGATCCGCAGACGGTGCTGTTCAGGGAGGTCACCGTGGTCAGGTAGGGCCCGCTCCCCGAGCGGGGCCCTGACGGTGACCGCCCGGCTGGGACAGCCGGCCCTACTTCGCCAACGGGTCGGGACGCATCTGGAAGCGCACCACCTTGCTCGTCGTCCCCTTGCCGCCTTCCATGTGGAACGGCGCGCGCGTGCTGACCGTCGACCACAGCCCACGGCCCTTCCAACCGCCCTTCGGGTCGTCGATGCGCCCGTCCATCCACTTGGTGTAGTAGCCGAGCGGGTAGGGCACGCGCAGCACGACCCACTTGCCGTCCTTGAGCACGAGCAGTCCCTCGGAGGCATTGCCGGTGTTGATCGGCGTGTTGGTGCTGCCGATGCCGAGCGTGTCGAACCAGTCCACCCACGTGTAGTAGCTGGATTCCGCACTGCCAGGATCGGTGACGCCCTTCATCTGCGGCACCGGCTCGACGTACAGCGTCCAGCCCTCGGGACAGTGCTGCCCGGTCGCCTTCGGACCGTTCAGCGGGGCCTTGCACTTGCGGCGGTCGAAGCTGGCCATCTGGCCGCTCGCCAGCGCGGCCCAGACGACCCCGTTGCGGTCCACGTCCATGCCGCGCGGCGAGAAGCCGCGCTTGGCCGGGTCCGGGTGCTTGAACGGCGCTTCGTACACCTCGACGAGCGTGGTCTCGGGCGGATTACTGCCCGGGACCAGGCGTACCGCCGCACCGGGATAGCCGAGCACCGATCCCCAGATCGAACCGTCGGGCGCAGGCTGCACCGAGTAGAACGCGCCGTTGTACCGCTTGTCCTTCGTGGGATCGACCGGCTCGTTGGGCTCGACGTACGCGTCGCGCCTGCCATTGCCGTTGGTGTCCATGATCAGGGCGGTCCAGCCCTGCGCCTTCGCCTCGTCGCCCGTCTCCTCGAACAGTTTGGTATTCAGCCAGCCGACGACCTGACCGCCGCCGCTGGTCCAGAGCGTGTTGTTGGCGTCCTCGGCGAACGCGAGGTGGTGCGTCCCGAAGCACGTACCGATGTGCGTGAGCTTCTTCGTCTTCGGGTCGTACATCTGCAGGTGGCGCGACGACCGCGCGAGGGGGAACAGCTTGGCCGACGGGTGTGCCGATCCTTCCTTGCACCAGTCCGGGTTGTCGAACGGCCGCACCGCGGACGTGAGCCAGAGTCGCCCCTGCCCGTCGAGCATCGGGTTGTGGACCTTGTTCTTGCTGTTCCAGATCGGCACGTTGCCCCAGTAGGGCGAGGGCGCCGGCATGTCCGGCGGCGTCGCTGGCGTTGCCGGGTCACGCACCTCGAGGGGAACGCGGCTCGCGGTGTGTGTCTTCGGATCGAGCACCGGCACGTAGTCGGCGCTCGCTTCCAGCGCGCCGTAGATCGGCCCGTACGCATTGACGGTCGGCGAACGCCGGTCGGTCGAGACCTCGTCGTGCAGGTAGTGCTTCGGGTCGGCCCAGTCCCATTGCGTGATCACGACGTTGCGTTCGAGTCCCTGCGGCCGGGGTGGGGCCGGTGGCACTTCGCCGGCCGCGATCCGGTCGGTCCAGTCAGCGAATTCCTTCAGCATCCGGATGCCGACCTGATTCACCGTGCCGACCATCGACGCGCCGGCCTGCCCTGACGCGAGCCGCCGCTGCCATGCGTCCACCGACGAGTGGAACGTGCCCAGCTCCTTCGGAATCGTGCGCGTGCCGATCGTGCCCAGGCCATGACAGGCCATGCACGTGCCGTTCTTCAGGGTGCGCACGTACTGGTCCTGCGTCGCGATGTTCGGCTGGATGCCGTTGCCTTGCGGGCCCGTGCCAGGAAACTCCTCCTTGCCGGGTACCTTCAACAGCGACAACCAGTAGCCCGACGGGTAGTAGTAAGCGGCCGCCTTCGCGTCCGGCGCCGGCACGGCCTTCAACGCCAGGCGGTTGCCAGGCGTGCTCGTCGTCTTCGGCGAGTCGACGAGCCCGTAGCCGCGCACCCACACCGCGTAGCTCGCCCTGGGCAGGTCGGGAATCAGGTACCGGCCGTTGTCGTCGGTGACGACGATGCGCACGAACTTCGTGGGGAGATCGGTGGTCTCGGCGATCACCCAGACGCCGGCCTCGGGTCCCTTCGGTCCCGTGACGACGCCCGCGATGTCGTCGGAGTCCATCGGGATTTCTGCGGCCGGGCCCTGCCAGGCACGGCTGCCGATGGCGGTCATCGCGAGCAGGGCCGTGCAGGCCCCGGTGAGCAGCGTGAATGTCAGTCGCGTACGCATACGGCTCCTTGGCTTCGGGGCATGCTACATCGGGAGGCCGGTAGGGCCGGCTGTCCCAGCCGGGCCCACGGCCACGCTCGGAGAGCGGGCCCTACCGCCAGGCTCGGAGAGCGGGCCGTATCGTCGGAGGCGGCCCCGCCCGGTAGGGTCGGCTGTCCCAGCCGGGCCCCCGGCCCCGCTCGGAGAGCGGGCCCTACCGCCGGAGGCTCGGAGAGCGGGCCCTACCGTTGGAGGCGGCGCCGCCTGGTAGGGCCGGCTGTCCCAGCCGGGCCCCATTCCGGTACAGTACGCCTCATCCGATTGCTGCGGCGCTGCTCGACCCTCCCGCGCCGCGAGGAGCAGAGGCGTGAACAGCAAGTCCCGTGGCACCTCCACCCGTCGTCAATTCCTCCATCAGGCCGCCGGTACCGTGGCCGGTGCGACCCTCGTCCACTCGGCACGCGAGGTCGCGGCTTTGCCGCAGACGGCGCGATCGGCCAGCCGCGTGCTGGGCGCCAACGACCGCATCCGGCTCGGCTTCATCGGCTGCGGCATGCAGTTCGAGGTGCTGCTGCGCCGCGGCTTCCTGCCGCGCCGCGATCGCCAGAACGACATCGACCTGGTCGAGGTGTGCGACGTCTGGCAGCCGCGCGTGGACAACGCGAAGGCGAAGACGGGAGCCGAACGAGCGGGGCGCGACTACCGTGCCTTGCTGGCGCGCAACGACATCGACGGTGTCGTCATCGTCGTGCCCGACCACCTGCACTACCCGATTGCCCGTGCCGCGCTGCTCGAGGGCAAGGACGTGTACCTCGAGAAGCCGATGACGTACACGATCGACGAGGCAGCGAAGCTGCACGACCTGGTACAGCAGCCCGGGCGCATGCTGCAGGTCGGCGGATCGGGCGTGAACACGCCGCTGCACTGGAAGGCACACGAGTACATCCAGGCGGGGAAGATGGGCAAGGTGGTGTGGGGGCTCATCAGCTACAACCGCAACACCTCCACCGGGATGTGGGATTACCCGATCCCGGGCATCGGCGACGAGCCCTGGCCCGACGCGCCCGTGACGCCCGAGAACCTCGATTGGCAGGCGTGGCTCGGTGGCGCGAAGAAGCGGCCGTTCAGCGCGGAACGATACTTCCGCTGGCGCAAGTACTGGGACTACTCCGGCGGCAACGCCACCGACCTGCTGTTCCACCGGCTCGGCGCGCTCAGTGCGATCGTCGGCTTCGACTTCCCGACGCGCGTGGTCGGCGCGGGCGGCATCTACGTGCAGAAGAACCGCGAGGTGCCCGACACGTACATGACGACGGTCGAGTACCCGAAGGAGTACTGCTTCAACATGGTGTCGTGCATGGCCAATGCCGACTCGGCGCCGATCACCGTGTACGGCAACTGGGGAACGCTGCAGATCGTGCCGGCCGCGCGGCAGCCCGGGGATGCGCCGCAACGTGGACGTCCGGGCATGCGCGCCCTCGTCCGGGCCGAGCGGCCGTTCCTCGAGAAGTTCAAGGAGGCCAACGGCGGCCTCACGGAGGTCGAGATCACCACGGACGAACCGGCCGAGGACCTCGCCGACAACTGGCTGAACAGCATGCGCAGCCGGCAGGCGCCGATCTACGACGTGATGAAGGGATACCAGGTCACCGTCGCGATCCAGCTCGGGGTGCAGTCGTACCGCGAGGGACGTGCGATGGGATTCGACCCGAAGACCCGACGCGTGCTCGCACGTCCGGCCGACCGGCCGGAGTACCCGCCAAAGGACAGCTAGGCGGTCGCCCAAGGCCGAAGGCCGCATAATGGCGCCTTCAGCCCTGTTTCCTGCGAGGCCTGCCCATGCGCACGCGTGTCGTGTCGTTCCTAGTCGTCGCAGCGGCCGTGCTCGGCGCGGCCGCCGCGCCGGCCCAGATCATGAGCGGCCGGCGCAACCAGCCGGGACCGCGCGACGTGCCCGCCCTGCCGCTGGACACCAACGTCTCCTCGGACGCCCGCCCGACCTTCCGCATGAAGGTCACGCGCGTCGAGGTCAGCGCGCTCGTCGTCGACGCGGCGGGCCGGCCCGTGCGCGATCTCCAGGCGCACGAGGTGGAGGTCTACGACGGCGGACGCAGGCAGGACATCAAGTCGTTCATCGCGTACACGTATCACGGCGGCGCCATCCCGCTCGACACCGTCGACTCGCCGAACGACCCGAACGCGCAGGCCGCGCTCGTGACCAACGCGTGGAGCTCGTCCTCCCGCGTCATCGCGCTGCTCATCGACGACCTGCACATCGACGCGCGTCGCACGGAACGCACGCGGCAGATCGCGCGTCATCTCGTGGCGCGGCTCGCGCCCTCGGACCTGCTGTACGTCGGGCTCACGAGCGCCGCCGCATCCTCCACCGGCGCGTTCACGCGCGACCGGCGCCGCGCCATCGACATCATCGAGTCGTTCGGCGGGCTGCGGCTCCCCGATCCCACGCTCGAGATGCGACAGACGCCGCAGACGTTCTCGCACCCGCTGCTGCAGGGCGTGCGCACGCCGGGCCTGGCTGCCTCCGAACAGCAACGCGCCATGCGTCTGGAGGACGCCTATGAAGCGATCGGTCGCATCGCGATGGCGGTGCGCGACGTCGGCGGCCGCCGCAAGTCGCTGCTCTTTCTCACGGAGGGGTCGTCGGTCGGCGGCGCCATCACGACGGCTGGCACGGTCAGCGCCGACACGACGGGCGCGCTCGTGGACGCCATTGCCGCGGCCAGCATCGCCGATCTCGCCGTGTATCCGCTGAACCCCGCCGGGCTCGATGTGCCGACCGACCGCCTGATCGAAGGCTTCACGCGCGCCGTGGAGCCGGCAAGCGAGAACAGCACGCGCGGGTTCGGCGGCCGGGAGATCGCGCACGAGGACCTCACCGGTGTGCTGACGCAGTTCATGCAGTCGCGCAACCAGCTGCGCGACCTGGCGGTGCTCACCGGCGGCGTCTCGCTCGTGGACGGCAACGACGCGGCCGAGGGCATCGCACGCCTGCTGCGCGACGCGAGCGACTACTACGTGATCGCCTACGAGCCGGATCGCGAGGTGAAGGGCACCAAGGTGCGGCCCATCGAGGTGCGCGTCACGCGTCCAGGCGTGAAGGTGTATGCGCGCAAGGGCTACATGGCGCCACCGGGGCTGCCTGATTCGACGATGAAGGTGCCGTCGCGCCTGTCGCCGGCCATGCGCACGCTGCTCGGGGGCGCCCTGCCCACCGACGCGCTGCCGATGTTCGTCCAACTCATCACGCTCGGACAGCACGACGGCAAGGTACGCTACGCCGTCGTCACCGAGACGGCGGGCGGGCCGCTCGTCGACGGACTGGATGGCGACCGGATCGGCATCGAGCAGGCGATCGTGAGCATCGACGCTGATGGCAGGATCGCCAACGCGACGCAGAAGAAGGCGGAGTTGAAGGTCGGTCCCGCGCAGGTGCAGGCGCTCGGCGCCCTCGGCCTGCGAACGATCTGGTGCATCGAGCTCGCACCGGGTACCCACCAGGTGCGCGTGGCGACGGTGCACCAGTAGTCGGGACGCGGAGGCTCGATGTTCCTCGAGGTGATGGCCGACGCCGGAGAGCCGTCGAATGCCGCCGTGCTGCAGGCGCTCGCCCAGACGCCCAAGCCGACGGCGTTCGTCGACCCGGAGGCGAAGAGGCTGATGGCAGGAATCACGCAATGAGGCACGTGTGGGTGCTCACGGGTATCACTGGTGTGTGTGTCGCCGCGGTACTGCATGCGCAGCCGCCCGCGGCCACGCACTCGGATCAGCCGGCATTCCGTGCCGAGATCTCGATCGTCGAGGTCTCGGCGGTCGTGACGGGCGCCGGCGACACGCCCGTCACGGATCTGACCAGGGATGACTTCGAGATCCTCGAGGACGGCCAGCGCCGCCCCGTCGTGTCGGCACGGTTCCTCTCGGCGACGGCCACCGCTCCCGTGGTTGCGCTTCCGCCCTCGCTCGAAGGCGCGCGTCTCGATCGGATCGTCACCAATCGCGACCTGGCCGACGCGCCCGCGTTCGTCCTGTTGCTCGACGACCTCAATGTCAGCGCGTACGACTCACACCGCGCCATCCGCGCCGCGCTCGGCGTGCTCGCGGCGATCCCGCAGGACGCCCTCGTCAGCGTCGTCTCGACCAGCGGTGAGGGCGGCGGCCTGCTGACACTCGGGCGCCCGACTCAGGACCACGCCGAGCGTGTGAAGGCATTCCGCGGGCAGTATCTTCCGCTCGGTGGCCCGGGCAAGAACCCGCTGAACATCGTCCCGAAGGGCAGCAGCGTGGATGCGCCCTGCGCGGACGGTCAGTCGCCCGACTGCCTGGACCCCACCCGTGCCGGCCGTCGCGCGCGCACGCTCGAGATGATCGGCGAGCTGTTCTCGCGGACCGGGTCCCGCCGCAAGGTCCTGTTCTGGTTCGTCACGGACATGGGCGTGTCGCCACTGGATCCGAGGGGGAACCGGGACGCGCAGTTTGCCGGCCTGCAGCGATTGCTCGGCGGTGACGTGACGGTCTATGCCATCGATCCGCGCGAGAACGTCGCGCCGTCCGATGGCAGTCCCGTCTACAACGATCGCCGCACCGGCGGCCGGATGCGCGTGGGAACGTCGGACACCGTCTTCAGCGGCAGCGGCGGCGCCACCATGTCCCTGAACACCGACGACATGGTCGGCGTGCCGCTGTCTCAGATCGCCCGCGACACCGGAGGCCGCTGGATCCAGAACGCCAACAACGTCGAGAAGCTGGCTGCCCAGATCGTGACGCAGAACCTGTCGTCGTACGTGCTGGCCTACGAGTCGGCCGCGTCGAGGGTCGAGGGCCGCCACGAGATCGAGGTGAAGGTGAAGCGGCGCGGCACGAAGGTGTCGGCGCGCAAGGCGCTGGTCGTGACACCGGCCTCGGCGGGCACGCCAGCGTCCGCGGTGGATACGGCGACCGATACGGCGTCGGCCAGGTTGCGCGACATCATCCAGGGAGGCGTGCCGTTCGGGACGCTGCCGCTCGACGTCCACGTCGCGCCGCAGTTTGCGGCGGACGGTCCGGCGCGGGCGCTGGTCACCGTTCGCGTGGGCGAAGACACGCCCTCCGAGGTGTCGTCGATCGATCTCCTGGTGCTTGCCGCTGACAATCTCGGCAAGGTCGCCAGCGTCGAGCGTTTCGCGATGAGCCGGCCCTCGATCGATGTGCCCTGGGAGGGCAGCGTCACGCTGTCGCTCGAACAGGGACAGTACCAGCTGAGGATCGCGGCTTCCACGCCAGGTGGCGACCATACCGGCCTGCTGCTGCATCCGATCGACATCCGATCGCCCTCCGGCACTCTGGCGCTCGGCGTGCCGACGCTGCTCGGGGAGGACGCGCAGGGCGTCCGTCCGACGCTCGGGCGCGTGTTCCCGGTCGGTCACCCGCTCGCCTTTCAGGTGGAGATGGCGGGCGAGGCCGTGCGCGAGGGAACGGCCGCGCTGCAGGCGCGGCTCGTCGATGCCGACGGCGCCGACGTGCGCACGCACGCGCCTGGCGTCGAAACGGCTGGCAGTGCCGGGCGACAACGCGCCACCGGTGTGGTCGCGACTGACGGTCTGGCACCCGGCGCCTACACGCTGGTGCTGGAGGCGCGGCCGTCGCCCGGCGCCCGCCCGACGTCACATGCGATTCCGGTGACGCTCGAACCCGCGGACCCCGCTGCAGTTGCGTCGGCGATTGCCAGGCCGTCGCGCACACTGACGCCGCTGACCGTCGCCAGTGGTCCGCTCGCGGGCACGGCACGACCTGGCCCGATGGCGATTCGCACCGAGCAGGAGTGGACGACGTTCTGGCGGGCGCTGCCGACGCGACAGGCGCCGCCCGACATCGATTTCGCGCGCGTCACGCTGCTGGCGATCGTCGCGGACGATTCGATGCCGGCGACCCCGCGCATCACCCGCGTGCACACCGAGCCCGGCGGCATCGTCGTGCAGTGGACCACGACGCCGCTCGTCGACGCCCCCGACGGCCCTGAGTCGCCGCGCCCGTTCGTGGTGATGGGACTGACGTCGGCCGACGGCCACGTGCGCTTCGAGCGAACGCCGTGACGCCCGCCGGGCGAGGCCGGGCGGCTACACACACCGGCGATGTCCGCCCGCCGGGCGAGGCCCGGCGGCTACGAACCGCTCGCCCGGCGGCTACGAACCGTGCGTTCAAGCCCGCGCGAGCATGTGCGCGGCGATCCGGGTACGTAGGCGTCGGGCCCTGCCCGACGGCTACGAACCGTGCGTTCGAGAC
>JAEYZV010000392.1 GCA_023427865.1 Acidobacteriota bacterium | reverse complement strand
GCCTGCTGCTGGCCGGCCTCGAGGTCGCGACCCCCGGCGGGTTCTTCCTCATCTTCTTCGGCGTCGGCGCCCTGGTCGTCGGTGGACTCGCTGTCGTCGGCGCCGGTGGTCCGGCCAGGGTGCAGTGGCTGCTCTTCACCGTGTTGTCAATCGCCACCCTCCTGTTCTTCCGGGCCCCGCTGTTGCGTTTGATGGAAGCAAGGACTCCCCGATCCGGCGACATCGACTCCCTCCGCGGCGAAGTCGCGGTCGCCATGGACGGCATCCCGGCGGGCGGACTGGGACGTGCGCAACTGCGCGGCACGGTCTGGACGGCCCGCAATCTCGGAACCGACCCGATCACGCCTGGCGAACGCTGCCTGGTGACGTCGGTGGACGGCCTCACCATCTCGATCCGCCGCGAAGGAGCGCTCTGAACCGTGGAAGGCCTGATTGTCCTGATCATCTTCGCGATCCTGGTCCTGATCATCGTCGCCAAGACCGCGATCGTCGTCCCGCAACAGAGTGCCTTCGTGGTGGAACGCCTTGGCCGCTACGCGGGCACGCTCGATGCCGGTTTCCACATCCTGGTGCCGTTCATCGACGTGGTGCGCTACAAGCACTCGCTCAAGGAAACGGCCATCGACATCCCCGCCCAGGTCTGCATCACGCGTGACAACGTGCAGGTCGGAGTCGACGGCGTCCTGTACCTGAAGGTGCTCAACCCGGAGCGCGCCTCTTACGGGATCTCCGACTACCACTTCGCGATCTCGCAGCTCGCCCAGACGACGCTGCGCAGCGAGGTCGGCAAGATCGACCTCGACAAGACCTTCGAGGAGCGCACCAACATCAACACGCAGGTGGTCAGCGAGGTGGACAAGGCCACCGACCCCTGGGGCGTGAAGGTGCTGCGTTACGAGATCAAGAACATCACGCCGCCCTCCGACGTGCTCGCCGCGATGGAGAAGCAGATGCGCGCCGAGCGCGAGAAGCGCGCCGTCATCCTGACGTCGGAAGGCCAGCGCGACGCCGCCATCAACAACGCGGAAGGCAACAAGCAGGAAGTGATCAAGAACTCGGAAGCGCGGCGCCAGCAGCAGATCAACGAGGCCGAGGGTCAGGCCGCCGCGATCATGGCCGTGGCCCGCGCGACCGCAGAGGGCATCCGGGAAGTGGCGGCCGCCATGCAGATGCCGGGCGGCACCGAAGCCGTGCAGCTGCGCGTCGCCGAGCAGTACATCGCCCAGTTCGGCCAGCTCGCGCAGAAGACGACCACGATGATCGTCCCGGCGACGACGACCGACCTGTCCTCGATGATCGCGACGGCGATGCAGGTGGTGAAGAGGACGGCGTGAGAATTTCAGAATGGCAGAATTTCAGAATTGCAGATCGGCCGTCACCGTCTTGAACGCCTCGCCGGTTGGCGGGGCCACGACATTCTGAAATTCCCGCCATTCTGCAATCAGAGGTCCGTCACCGTCTTTGATACCGCAACGGTTGGCGGTGCCGGGTGAAATTCTGAAATTCCTGCCATTCTGAGATTTCAGGCGCCGTCTGCGACGAGCACGCGGTTCCGGCCGGCGTTCTTGGCTGCGTAGAGCGCCCGGTCGGCCGCCTCGATCCAGGCGTGGCGCTCCACGCCTTCGCGCCAGGGGGCGATGCCGGCGCTGAAGCTGACGCGGAAGTGCTTGTCGCCGGCGCTGTGATCGAGCGCGGCGAACTCCCCGAGCAGGCGCGTGATGAGGCGTTGCGCGTCCTCCACCGAGAGCTGATCGAGCAGCACCGCTAACTCCTCGCCGCCGTACCGGCCGATGATGTCGGTGCGGCGCAGGTGCTGGCGCAGCGACCCCGCGAGCGTCGCGAGCACCCGGTCGCCCGCCTGGTGGCCGTACGTGTCGTTGATCTGCTTGAAGTGATCGACGTCGAGCAGCACCAGGGACGCCGGGCCGCTCGCCGAGCGGGCGCGCCGGTCGAGCACCTGCTGCACCTGCTCCATGAACGACGCGTGCGTGAGCAGGCGCGTGAGCCCGTCGCGATGCAACAGGCTCTTGAGGAACCGCGCCCGCTCGAGCCGCGCGCCCACCGCGGAGGCGAGCAGCGCCGGGTGCACCGGCTTGGTGAGGTGCTCGTCGCCTCCGGCCTTTGCCGCACGGATGCGCGACTCCATCTCGGCTTCCGACGTGAGGAAGATGATCGGCAGCGCCGCGTGCTGTTCCTGCTGTCGGACCAGCCGCGCCAGGTCGTAGCCCGACACCTCCGGCAGGTTCACGTCCATGAGCAGCAGTTCCGGCTGGAACGTCGCCATGTGCTCGGTGAACTGGCGCGGCGCCCCGCACACGTTCACCTGGTAGCCCGCCGACTCCAGCACCGTGCGCGCGAACGCGGCATGGTATTCGTCGTCTTCCACCACGAGGATGCGCGGGATCTCGGCCTGGGCGCGCTCGAGCATCTGCAGGAGCTTCCGGTACGCCGGCTCGATCTCGGCGGGCTTCGTGTAGCAGGCGTCGGCGCCGGCGTGGATCGCCTCGGCGAGATCCAGGAAGTCGCCGGCGGCGCTGAGCATCAGGATGGCCGTCTGACTGCCCTCGTCCTTCTGCCGGGCGTACTCGACGACGTGGTAGCCGGAGTCGTCGGGCAGGCGGACGTCCACCATCAGGCCGTCGGGCAGGCGCTCGTCGATCAGGCGGCGCGCGTCCTCCGCGGTGCCCGCCTCGCGGACGGGAATGCCCTCGTGCTGGAGGACCGACGCGAGGAGCCGCCGCGTCTCCTGGTTCTCGTCGACGAGCAACACGTCGAGCTCGGCCCGGGACCCTTCGGTGGCCGTCGATGCGGCCGCCGCAGGCGCAGCGTCGGGCAGCACGGTCGTGGCGATGCCCTCGTGGAACAAGCCCTCGAGGCGCAGGCGGATGTCGCGCCAGCGGGCGACGTCCTCGGTCGACGGCTGCCCATGCTCGCGCAGCAGGTCGTCGCAACGCCGCTCGGCTTCCCGCGCAAGGCTGCTGATCTGCGGCCGCTGGTACGTCGCGCCCGCGCCGGCCAACTTGTGGAAATGCCGCTTGAGATCGGCCAGCGTCGCCGCGGTGCCGCGATCGAGCCGGTCGAGTGTTTCGTCGATGTCGGCCAGTCGATCCGGACCGCCCCTCAGGAATTCCGCCTGGAGCTGGCGGAATTCTTCGTCCCAAGTGCTCATGTCAGCAAGAAACCGGGCACATCGTAGCACCTCATCAACGAAGAACCTGCCGCTGCCGTGCCTTGCGCGTCAGGACGGAGCAGCCGGCCCCTAAGGTCGGCTCTGGCCGCTGCTACAGGTATCGGCAAGCTTGCGGACGCGCGTGACGTTGAAGAACGCCTCGGTCGAGGCCGGGGTGTCCTGCTGGAACGTACCGCGCAGCTCGACCACCGAACCCACATGGTCCCGCAGCTCATCGAGCGCTCCCTGCACTCGCACGTCCTTGGTGACGGTGGCATCGTCGCCCTTCACGTCGCGCAGCCGGAAGGCCTTGCCGTCGACGCGCTCGAGACAGCCCTTGAGCGTCAGGGTCGCCATGTCGGGATCGCCCGACTCCGGCGTCGGACGCGGGGGGAACGGCCGTTCGGCGTCGCCTCCGCGATCGGGCGCGGGCAACGGCAGGGCTGGTGGGCTGGGCTCGCCTGTCGGCGGCCGGTCCGGCGGACGCGCCGGCTGCGTCGCCGGGGTCGGGGCCTGCGCGTGCAGGGTGGTCGTCAGCAGGACGGCGCCCGTGAGTGACAAGAGTTGGCGTGTCATCGTTCCTCCTCGGGGCGCGCCGGGCGCCCGCTCGATGGGACCGATTACGGGGTCCCGTGAGGGAGACGGGCACGAACTGCGCCAGGAGGGCGGCCGCTGGTTCCCGGCGTCGCCAAAGCAAGCTAAATGACTGAGCGACAATTACTTGCGCTCATCGGTGACCGGCTGTGGCTTTCCCGACGGCGTTGTCGTCTTCGCCAACACGGGCCGGTACCGGTACACGGCCCCGTCGGATTGACCAGGGCGCAGCGCAGTGGTAGCGTGGCGTGTTCGGCGGGCGCCACGCGAAAGTGGCGGAACTGGCAGACGCGCCGGACTTAGGATCCGGTGGCCG
>JAEYZV010000364.1 GCA_023427865.1 Acidobacteriota bacterium | reverse complement strand
ACACGTCGTAGCGGCTGATCTCGCCGGCCGCGAACCCGGGCGTGCCCGGCGCCGGCGCCGCGACCGTCGCAGGTGCGCCGACCGCAGCAAGCAGCGTCGCCTCGTCGGCGAGCTCGTAGACGATCCGTACCTCGCCTTCGGTGCTGGACGGGACGGACGCGCGCCGGATGAGCGGCCACTGCCCCTGCAGGCCCTCCGCATCCGACACCACGAACCTGACGCCGAGGTCGTGCAGGGTCCAGATCGCATCGGCGGATGGGAACGTCGCGAGCGCGCCGGCGACCGCGCCGGCAAACGTCGGCCGTTGCCCGCTGTACCCGTTGACGATCGGCCGGCCGTGGACGAGCGTGCCGAGCATCAGCGGGGTCGCGGCGCGATCTTCCGGAAGCGGCAGGAATGCCACGGGGCCCGGGCCCTCTGCGTCACGTAACCAGACACTGACTGGTGTCTCGAGGACGGGCGCCGGCACGTAAGGCACGCGCCAGGCGAGGGCCTCGACGGCCACGACGGCCGAGAGCGCGAGCACGAGCGCACGCGCGCCCCGCGACGCGCCCTCACGACGCCACCAGGTGACCGCAAACGCCGCCGCCGCAGCGACACCGAACGTGACGAGCACGCCGAACCTTGCCGGAGCACGCACGGCCTGGAACCCGAAGATCCACCTGTGTGCCCACGCGTAGACGGGGCGAATGCCATCGGGCCCGAGCGAGAACACGAGCCCGGAGATCGCCACGGCGGCCCAGGCCCACAGTAGGGGCAGGCGTCGGTAGCGTAGCAGCGGCCCACACGCGAGGGCCGCCAGTGCCAGCGCGGCCCAGCCCGGCAGCAGCGCATCCTCTTCGGTGCGCCCGACCGGCGCCAGCGGCACGGGTCGCCATGGCGGCTCGCTCACGTAGCTGCGCGGCGTCGCCGCATGACGGCTGGCCTCGTCCATCGTGCGCACGAAGCCCTCGCGCTGCTGGACCTGCAGGTACGGCAACGACACGGGCACCACGAGGACGGTCGCGACGACGGCACCCAGCGCGAGCGGCCCCAGAAGTCGTGCCAACGTCACGCGCCCCGCCGCCCCGACGAGCGTCAGTCCGCCAACGGCCAGGCCCACGGCGCCGATCACCGCGTAATAGACCGAACTCACCGCGGTCAGCCCGTACCACAACCCGAGCCACGCGCCGTCCTGCCACCGCCGGCGCGCCACGACGCGGTGCAGTGCCCCGAAGGCCAGCGGAAGGAAGTAGAGCGGCTGCAACTGCAGGTGCAGCACGTGCGAGAACCGGTAGGCGCAGAAGCCCCACACGAGGCCGCCGACGATGGGCCCGATGCGGTCGTCGAGCAACTGCCGCAGGTACCACCACATCGCCCAGCCGCTCGCGGCCAGCGACGCGATGAACAGCACGTTGTAGGCGGCGACCGGGTCGCGCGTGATCCCGTAGACCGGCGACACGAGCAATGCCTGCAGCAGGAGGTGGTCCGTGAAGGCCAGCGCCTGCCTGGCCGGATGGAAGATCGGCGCGTCGAACACGCGGCCGTCGATCCATGAGGCTGGCGCCTGGAACAGCTGGCGAAGGTCCCAGCCGAGCGTGAACAGGTTCAGGTACGGGTCGCCAGCACCCTGGGGCGCTCCGAGCAGGGACCGCCAGCGAATCGTCAGCGGCCATGTCGCGACGATGGCGGCCACGACGTACAGGGCGAGCGCGCCGAGGCGCTCGCGCCACGACGCGCGGCCGTGCTCAGGCGTCGAGCTGACGCTGGAGGAGGGCATGCACCACTTTCGGGTTCGCCGTGCCGCGCGTGAGCTTCATCACCTGCCCGACGAGCGCACCGATGGCCTGGACGCGGCCAGCGCGGTAACTCGCGACGGCATCCGGGTTGGCCTCGATCACCGCGGCGATGTGCGTCAGCAGGGCCGCTTCGTCGCCAACCTGGCGCAGCCCTTCGCGGTCGACGATGACCGCCGCGCCCTCGCCGGTGCGCCACATCGTCTCGAACACCTGCTTGGCGGCGGCGCCGCTGATCGTGGCGTCCTCCACGAGGCCGATCAGCTCGGCCAGAGCGCGGGGCGCCACGGGCGCCTCGGCGATCGCCACGCCCTCCTCCCTGACCTTGCGCAGCACCTCGCCCATCACCCAGTTGGAGGCGGGCTTGGCGGGCGCGATGGCCGCCACGGCCTCGAAGTACGCCGCGACCTCGACGTCCTGTGTCAGCACGCCGGCGTCGTAGTCCGGCAGCCCGTACTGCGCGACGAGCCGGGCCCGGCGGGCCTGCGGCAGCTCCGGTAAGGCGGCGCGCACGCGATCGACCTGGCCGTCGGCGAGCACGAGCAGAGGGAGATCGGGCTCGGGAAAGTACCGGTAGTCGTGCGCCTCTTCCTTGCTGCGCATCGCGTACGTGCGGCCGCTGTCGGGATCGAACAGGCGCGTCTCCTGCCTGATCGCCCCGCCGCTGCCCACGACCTCGGCCTGCCGCTGGATCTCGTACTCGATGGCTTTCTGCAGGAAGCGGAAGGAGTTGACGTTCTTGATCTCGACCTTCGTGCCCAGCGCCGCCTGCCCCTCCGGCCGCACCGACACGTTGGCGTCGCAGCGCAGGCTGCCCTCTTCGAGGTTGCCATCGTTGACGCCGATGGCCACGAGCCCGTCGCGCACGTGCGTGAAGTACGCGGCTGCCGCCGCGCCGCTGCGCAAATCCGGCTCCGACACGATCTCGATGAGCGGCGTGCCCGCGCGATTGAGGTCGATGCCGGTGAGGTTCGGGTCGCCGGTGCCTTCGTGGAGCGACTTGCCGGCATCCTCTTCCATGTGGATCCGAGTGATCCCGACGCGGATCGCCTGCCCGTCGACCTCGAGCTCCACGTGCCCGCCGGTGGCGATCGGCCGGTCGAACTGCGAAATCTGGTAACCCTTGGGCAGGTCCGGGTAGAAGTAGTTCTTGCGCGCGAACTCGGACACGGGGTGAATGGTGCAGCCGAGCGCGAGCGCCGCCGCCAGGGCCTTGTCCACCGCCTCCGCGTTCAGCACCGGCAGCGCGCCGGGCATGCCGAGGCACACCGGGCACGTGTGCGTGTTCGGCGGGTCGCCGAAACTGGGCGTGCAGCCGCAGAAGATCTTCGTGCGTGTCTGGAGCTGGGCGTGCACCTCGAGGCCGATGACCGCCTCGAAGCGCACCAATGCGGAAGTCGCCGGCACGCCGGGCATTGTACCGCCCGCGGCGCGATGGGCGGCCTCAGTGCCTCATGCCCGGCATGCGCGTGAACGTGCGCACCACGTCGGGATCGAACTGCGTCCCGCTGCCGCGCACCAGCTCGCCGATGGCCTGCTCGTGCGTCAGCGAGTCCCGGAACGGCCGCGGTGATCGCATCGCGTCGTACGAGTCGGCCACCGCAAGCACCCGGCTCGTCATCGGAATCTCGTCGCCGGAGAGCTGGCGCGGATAGCCGCTGCCTGCGTAGTCCTCGAACCGCGATCGGATGATGGCGGCAGCCGGCCGCAAGGCGGCGATCGCCTCGAGGATGGACGCGCCGAGGTCGGGCACGCGACGCCACAGGGCGCGCTCGTCGGCCGACAGCTCGCCCGTCTTGGCAAGCAGCGCGTCGGGCAGGACCAGGCGCCCGAGCTCGTGCAGCAACGCCGCCTGCGCCAGCACCTCCACCTGCGCGTCGGGCAGCCGCAGCGTCGTCGCGAGGGCCACGGCGAGATGGCGCACACGGTGGCAGTGCTCGCGCCACACGTCGTTGCGGAAAGCCACGAGGTCGAGCGCCGCCTCGACATGCGCCGTACTGGCGATCTGCAGCCGCGTGAGCGCCTCCACCAGCCGCGAGTGCCGCGCTGCGAGCTCCGACGCCCGCTGCTCGCGCAGGAGCCGATCGGCCCGACGGAGCCGGTGCTGCCGCATGCCGCTCTCGAGCGCCCGCGACAGGCTGCGCTGGTCGAACGGCTTGAGGAGGTAGTCCACGACACCCTGCTGCAGGCCGCGCAGCGCCCAGTCGACGTCGTGCACACCGGTGACGAGCACGACCGCGATGTCCGGGTGCTCGGCATGGGCGCGCTCGACGAACCAGAAGCCGTCGTGATCAGGCATCTGCACGTCGCACAGGGCGACGGCAATCGGCACCTGGCCTGCGGCCTCGAGCGCATGTTCGGCGCTCCCGGCCTGGACGGGCTGGCAACCGTCGGCCTCCACCCACGCCGACATCACGTCGCGGATGTCCTCGTCGTCGTCGATGACGAGCACCGCAGCCGGCAGGCCCATCGACTCGGCCCCCATGACGTCGAACGCCATGTCGTTGTCGCCGTGCACCATCACGCCGCTCCCTTGCTGCGGCGGGCGATCGTCGTTCCGAGATCGAGCCGTTCGAGCTTGCGGTAGAGCGCGCGGCGGCTGACGCCGAGCAGCGACGCGGCCTTCTTCTTGTTGCCCTGCGCGCGCTGCAAGGCACGCATGATGTGCTCACGCTCGACGTCCGACAGCGGTTCCACGTCGTCGCCGAACGCCGACGTGGCGCGCAGCGGCGTCGGCGCCGCGGGCGTGGGCCGCTGGGGGGGGGGGGGCGGCCCGGGG
>JAEYZV010000343.1 GCA_023427865.1 Acidobacteriota bacterium | reverse complement strand
CGTCGAGGACGTACCCGCACGTAGTCGGGTCCATGCCCCACAGGCGCTGACCCTGCGCCGTGGTCAGGTTCAGGGTCGGCTGCGCCTCGTAGGCCCTCATGACGATGGCGCGCCACTCGGCGACGCTACGGGCAACGGGGTTGGTCATGGCGGCCTCCTCCCTGTTACACCGAGTTGAGCTCGCCGACCTGGGCGGGTGCCCACTCGGGAGTCGAAGCCCTCAGCGCGCGATGAGGCACGGTCAGCACGGGGCATGGCGACATGCGCACCACGCGATCGGCCACGCTGCCGAGCACGAGGCGCCTCACCGGGCCGTAGCCGTGCGTACCCACGACGATGAGATCGGCGCCCTGGCTGGCGGCGTACTGCGCGATCTCGCGCGCCGCCGGCAGCCCCGCGACGACACGCCTGACCACACGCGGCAGCGAAGAGACCAGAGGCGCGGTGCGCTCCGCGAGCAGGCGTTCGGCATCGGCGATGCTCTCCTGCTGCAGGACCGAGAAGTCGAGCCCTGGCGCTTCGATGCTCCATGCCTGCTGGCGCGCATCGGGGATGACGTGAAGCAGGTGCAACTCGCTGCCATGGTTGGCGGCAAGGTCCGCCGCGAGACGCAGCGCGTCATCCGAGGTCTCGCTGAAGTCCACGGCGGCGACGATGGTGCGGAAGCCGGACATGACACCTCCCGGGGAGCGGCCACGGCATGGACACCGCGGCTACCCACGACAATGCAGGGGGTGTGCCGATTCGACACAGCGCGGGGGCCGGCCGATTGACGGCGATTCTCCTGGCGAGGCGCGGTGAGTTGCGGGATAGCCCCCAGCGAGGCGCGATAAGTCGGCGTTGAAGGTTGGAGACTCGGGAGTCGGGACTCAGGACTCGGGACTCGGGATTGGGGATTGGCGGACTTGCCGCTATAGCCGAGTGGCCGGCGCGCGGATGGCGACGACCGCCGGACGAGGCCGACGGTCATGTCAGGCCCGGAGGTGGCGATGTCCGGCGGGACGACTCACCCGAACCCGCATCCCGAATTCCGAATCCCGAGTCTCCCCGGCGGCGCACTTCAATCGGCTTCGGCGAGGCACCGGAAGATCTCGCGATAGAACTCGGGGTGCGACTCCCAGGTCTGGCCGGTCACGATGCGACCGTCGCGCACCGCCTGCTCCGACGAGACGTATGTCGCGCCGGCAGCCTCGATCTCCCAGCGGCAGTTGGCATAGGCGGTGACCCGCCGCTCCCCGATCACGCCGGCCGCCGCGAGCACCTGCACGCCGTGGCAGATGGCCCAGACCCACCGACCCGACGCTTGGAAGCGGCGGACGATTTCCAGCACGCGCGGGTCGTGGCGCAGGTACTCGGGGGCTCGGCCGCCGAGCACGAGGACGGCGTCGTAGGCCTCGACGTCCACCTGATCGAATGCGAGGTCCGATTCCGCGCCGTACCCGGGACGCTCGACGTACGTGTCCCAGCCGGGCTCGAAGTCGTGGATGACCAGGTGGAGCCGGCGCACGCTCGGTGCGGCGATGTGCGGCGTCAGGCCCGCTTCGAGCAGGCGCTGACGTGCATACAGGCACTCGAAGCTCTCGCCGGCGTCACCCGTGATGATGAGGATGTGTCGTGCCACGCCCGCATTGTTTCCGACACACGTCAGCCGTGCAAACCCCGGTGTCAGCGCTTCGGAACGGGGGTTGCACCAGCAGGTCGCATGAGCCGTCGGCCAACTCGACGGCAGACAAAGGAGCTGAGCGATGCACAAGGATGAGATCAAGGGCAAGGCCGAGCAGGCGCAAGGCAAGGTGAAGCAGGCGGTCGGGCGGCTCACCGGCGACCAGGAACTGCATGACGAAGGGCACGGCGACGAGGCCTCCGGCGAGCTCCGCGAAGGCGTCGGCAAGGTGAAGCGCGGCGTGGGGGATGCGATCGAGAACGTCGGGGAACGCATCAAGCGCTGAGTTGGAACACCGCTCGGCTCGTCGAGGTGCGGGGTGTCGCAGGTCCGCCTCATCCCGCACCTCGCGGCGCCGGCCCCGCCCGCCGAGCCGCAGCGATTGCCTACACGTTGCATGCTGCTGGCAGCCCGTCCGCTCCCCGGATTTCTGAAGTAGGCTGTTGCCTCAATCCGAGCGCGCCGGAGCGCGCCACAACGGGCAGGGCACACACGGCATGCAGCTGATTGCGGGCATCGATCTCGGCGGGACGGCGGTCAACTACACCCTCATGGACCTCGAGGGGCGTTTCCTCGTGGACGGGCTCTGCGAGCACCCGGCACGCAGCGTCGAGGGACCGGACATCTGCCTGCAGCAGATTGCCGATGGACTCGCGATGGCCGCGCAGCAGGCCGGGGTGTCGTTGGATCAGGTGATTGCCGTCGGGCTCGATACGCCCGGTCCCGCGAGCGCGACCGGGGTCCTGAGTGCGAAGGGGTCCACCAACTTCGTACACCCCGAGTGGGCCGGTTACGACCTGCCGGGCAACCTCGCGATCCGGTTGAAGCGACCGGTCAGCTACCTCAACGACGGCAACGCCGGGGCGCTCTGGGGCCACTTCAACCTTTTCGGCCGCAGGACGGCCACATCCATCTCCGCCATCGTCGGGACAGGGCTTGGCGGCGGCGTGATCGTCGACGGCAAGGTGGTCACCGGGCGAGGCGGGTTCGGCGGCGAGTGCGGCCACGTGCTGATTCCGACGCAGCGCATACCGGGCCTCGAGCACGTCGACCCGCAGTGCAACTGCGGCAGGGTCGGCGACCTCGAATCGGTCTGCTCACTCACGGCCATCCGCAACACACTGCTGCCGGCGTTCCTCGAGCGGTACCCGGATCACGAGCTCGCCGCCCTTGATGCGCGTGAGCCCGCCCGGAAGGTGCGCGGGCTCGCGGAGCGGGGCGACGCCATGTGCCGCGACATCTTCCGTGCGCAGGCCCACGCCCTCGGGCTGTTCTTCGACCAGATGGTCAACGTGTTCGACCCGGACGCGCTCATCGTCGGCGGGGGCGCCATCGAGGCCTCGCCCGACTTCCAGGCATGGTTCCTGGCCGAGATTCGCGCCGGCATGCCGGTGCAGCGCGAGGAGCAGGCCGACATCCCCATCCGGTTGATGCCCAACGGCGACACGGCCGGTGCAAGGGGCGCAGCGCTCGAAGCGCTCCGGCTCGCCAGCGTGCGCTGACGCCGCGGCAGGCGGCGGCTCCGTCCGCCGACGCCCTGCCTGCCGCTCGTGCCTGGGGTAGCATCCCGTCCACATGCGACGCCAGCACGCCCTGCTCCGCCTGAGGACGAGTCCTCTTCCGACGACCCTTGCCGCGTGCTTTCTGCTGGCGGGAATCGTTGCGGCGCAGCCGGTCGCCGACGTCCCGTTCGCGCAGCAGCGGGCCATCCGCGGTGGCCCTGCCGCGGCGACGAGGGCGGCAACGGCTCCGACGTCCACAGCGGCTCTGCCGCCGGTGCCGACGGGAACGAGCATGTCGGCGTCGGGCGCCGGGGGCCGACACGCGATCGTCGCCGAGGGGCGCCTGCACGAGTCGCGCGATGGTGCCTGGCAGGCGCTCACATTGCGCGGCGCGCAGGAAGGCTGGGATCCTGCGAGGTTCGACGCGATTGCGTGGGACGCCACCGGGCGTCTGTGGTTCGGGTCCTCACAAGGTGTGGGCGTGCGTGAGGCCGACGGACGCTGGCGTTTCATCGATCCGGCGCGCGGCCTGCCGGTGCTCGACATCACCGCGATGGCCGGGGCTCCAGACGGATCGATGTGGGTCGGGACGCGTCGTGGTGCGGTGCGCATCGCGCCCGATGGCGCCATCGAGTACCGGCAGGGGCGACGCTGGCTGCCGCACGACGAGGTCCGCGCCGTGGCGATCGACGCGTCGGGCAACGTGTGGTTCGACACGCCGGCCGGCCGCGGCGGCATCGCCTCCGCGCCCACGACGCTTGCAGGGAAGGCGGCCGCTTACGAGTCCGCGATCGACGCCCACCATCGCCGCACGCCCTACGGTTACGTCGTCGAGGCCCACCTTCGGGCGCCCGGCGACGTGGCGACGGCGTTCACGACCGACAACGACAACGACGGGCTCTGGACGGGCATGTACGGCGCCGCGCAGTGCTTCGCCTTCGCCGCGACGGGCAGCGACGCGGCGCGCACGCGCGCGCGGCGGGCGTTCGAGGCGCTGCGCTTCCTCGTCGACGTGACGCGCGGCGGGCCACACAGTCCGCCCGACGGCTTCCCGGCCCGGAGCATCCTGCCGACGGGCGGGATCGACCCGAATGTGTCCGACAGCCCCGAGCGTGATCGGGCTCGCCGTACGCGCGACGCGTTCTGGAAGGTGATCGCCCCGCGTTGGCCGAAGAGCGCCGACGGCCAGTGGTACTGGAAGTCGGACACGAGTTCTGACGAACTCGATGGACACTACTTCTTCTACGCGCTGTATCACGACCTCGTGGCCCGCGACGAGGCCGAGCGGTCGGAGGTGGCGGCAGTCGTGGACCGCATCACGTCCCACCTGCTCGCGCACGACTACGCGCTCGTGGATCACGACGGCACGCCGACGCGGTGGGCCGTGTTCGGCCCGGAGGCGTTGAACGCGCAGCCCCGCTGGATCGACGAGCGCGGCCTGAACAGCCTGTCGATGCTGACCTACCTGCGCATCGCCCACCACGTGACGCGCGACGACCGGTACGATCGCGCCGCACGCGACCTGGTCGCCCGGCACGGCTACGCGATGAACCTGCTGCACCCGAAGGTCACGCCCGGCATCGGCGGAGGCAACCAGTCCGACGACGAGATGGCGTTCATGAACTACTACCACCTGCTGAAGTACGAGCCGGATCCGGTGGTGAAGTCGATGGTCGCCAAGTCGTTGTACGAGTACTGGCAGCTCGAGCGCCCGGAGCGGAATCCCTTCTTCAACCTCGTGGCAGCCGTCCGTCTGCGGGGGCAGTCGTTCACCACCGCCTTCGGCGCTGAGGACCTCACCCTGCCGCCGTCCACCTGGCGTGACGACACCATCGACACGCTGCGCAGGTTCCCCGTGGACCTGATCGACCACGGACTTGCCAACTCGCACCGGCTCGACATCCGTCCGCTCGCTGCGCACATCAGGCCGGACGCCGCTGGCGTCGTCGGGCTGCGCAACGACGGCAAGGTGCTGCCCGTCGACGAGCGCATGGTGTTCCACTGGAACGTGGATCCGTTCGCCCTCGACTACCGCGGCACGGGCACCAGGCTCGCCGACGGCACGTCGTTCCTGTTGCCGTACTACATGGCCCTGCACCACGGGGTCGTTGCCGCGCCTGCCGTGGCGCCGACGCCGTAAGCGGCGCCCTGACGCGCCCGGACGTGCCAACGTCGGGCGTCTCGAACGTACGTAGGTCACGAACGTACGTAGCCGTCGGGCCTTGCCCGAC
The DNA here is from genome assembly GCA_023427865.1 of Acidobacteriota bacterium. Lineage (GTDB taxonomy): Bacteria > Acidobacteriota > Vicinamibacteria > Vicinamibacterales > Vicinamibacteraceae > Luteitalea. Next base: position 188 of record JAEYZV010000343.1, on the reverse strand, counting down.
GGTCAAGGAGGATCACGCGCGTCGTTGCTCGCCGGTCGCCTCAGAGAGGCGCCCCTACCAACGTCCGAGGTTCGCCGCCCCACGTTGGACGGTCCGCCGTGCCCGCATGCCGCCGTTCGCACGTTCCGCGGCCGGACGTGCCAACGTCGGGCGTCTCGAACGTACGTAGCCCTCCGGGCGTGGCCGCC
>JAEYZV010000298.1 GCA_023427865.1 Acidobacteriota bacterium | reverse complement strand
AAATCGGACCTGGACCTGCCGGCGTTCCTCGCCCAGGCCAACCTCCAGCCCGTCTCCATCGAGAAGGTCAACATCCCCCGCATCTGGTCGCTCGTCACCTGCGTGAAGGACTGAGGGCCAGGGCAGGGCGCGTTCCCCGAACGCAGAAGTAGGTAGCGCGCGTTCCCCGAACGCGGAAGTAGGTAGGGCGCGTTCCCCGAACGCGCCTGCTGCTTTTCAGATCATCGCACTCAGCATGCGGGCGGCGACGTCGGCGCCATCGACCCGTGGACGCTCGGGCGGCGCGGGCTGCGCGAGAAGCGCCTCGACATCCGCGTCCCAGCGCGCTCCCGCCACGGTGTCGTTCGTGACATGGCGGCACCGCAGCACCTGCGGCATCTGCTCGACCATCACGTCGTACTCACGGAAGCGCCCGCGTTCGGTGTACAGCAGTGCGGTGCCGTTGGCGACGCACTCCGAGACAATGCCATAGCCGGGCTTGGAGACCACGACGTCGCAGGCCGCCACGAGGTCCTCGTACCGCAGGCCCAGGGCGTCGAGGCGATCCCGGTCCACCTGTGCCGCGTCGGCCGGCGCATCCGCCGGTCCGTGCGCTGCGCCGCCTGACAACACGAGGCGGTAGGGCGCGCCCGCGTGGTGCGAGAGCCGCATCCCCGAGACGCCGTACCCGCCGAACGAAATCAGCACCAGCGGCCGCGCGTCGTCGAGGCCGAGTACTCGCCGGGTGTCTGCGGAGTCGCGGCGCGACCGTCGCGCAATCCAGGGGAAGTCGACGACAGTCCGGAATGTGGAGAAACCGCCATGCATCGGCAGGCGCCATGCCGCCTCGCCCAGGGCATAGCGCGCACCAAGCCGCCGGGGCAGGTCGTGGACGCCCGAACCCCCAATCCCCACTCCCGAGTCCCGCCCCCCACTCGTGAACCCTTCGTAGATCCAGTCCCAGCTGAAGTTGGCGAGGGCGACCGCAGGCAGGCCGGCCATGTGCGCGGCCGTGAAGGGCATCGGCGGGATGTCGCACACCACGACGCGGACCTGGCGGTCACGGAACGCGCGTGCGAGCGTCACGGCGTCGGCATCGGCCGCGTCCTCGAACGCCATCGCAGCCAGGAGCGTCGCGCGGACATCCATCGCCAGGCTGTCGTGCTGGACTGCGCCGGTGTCGACCGCGTGCTCGACGATCGTGACCGGGACGCGGAGCGTGCGATCGAGCAGCCAGCGCGATGCCTGCGTGAAGACGTGGATCGGCGTGTCCGACCGCAGGGCGCCGAACGCGTTGATCACCTCCACCTGGCGACTGGCATGCCCGAAGCCGTGACCGGAGATGCAGAACGCGACCGCCACGCGTCAGCCGGCCACTGCGGTTTCGGTCGGCGCGCCCGGCGGTTCGACGCCGGTGTCGCCCGGAACGGGCGGGACGTGCTTGCCCAGGGCGATCTCCACGACCTGCTCGAACGTGGTGACCGGCTCGAAGGTCATCTCGCTTCGTGCCTCGGGCGTGAGTTCGTCGAGGTCGTCCTCGTTCTGCGCGGGCAGGATCATCGTCTTGACCCCCTGCCGCCGCGCGGCGAGCGCCTTCTCCTTGATCCCGCCGACGGGCAGCACCAGGCCGCTCAACGTGATCTCGCCGGTCATCGCCACGTCGGGCCGCACGGGCGTCTGCCGTGCCGCCGAGAGGATGGCGGTGGCCATCGTGACGCCGGCCGACGGGCCGTCCTTCGGGATGGCGCCCGCGGGCACGTGCAGGTGCAGGTCGTACGTCCCGAACACGTCGTTGGAAATACCGAAGACCTCGGCGCGGGAGCGCACGTGGCTCACGGCCGCGCGCGCCGATTCCTGCATCACGCTGCCGAGCTGACCGGTCAGCACCAGCTGACCCTTCCCGCCTGGCAGCAGTGTCGCCTCCACGTACAGGACGTCGCCGCCGGCCTCGGTCCAAGCCAGGCCGGTGACCACTCCCGGCCTCGAGGTGCGGAACGGCGCATCGTTCTTGATCTTCGGCGGCCCGAGGTAGTCGGGGACCTCGTCGGCCTCGACGTGGAACGGCGCTTCGAGCGTGATGGTCGTCATCACCGGCAGGTCGGGGCGCGGCATGGGGTCGCCAGCGGGCGGCTCCGGAGTATCCCGGTCCGGGTCGGGGGCCGGCGGTGGCTCGCCGAGCGGTGGCTCGGCCGGTTCGGGAATCCCGGGTGTCGGGCGCTGGCCCGGATCCCCGCGCGGCGGCTCCGGCTGTCCCGGTTCTCCATCCGGTGATGGCGGCGGCATGACCGGCGGCCCGCCGCCCGGCTGGTCCGGGATCGGCACGTCGACCGTTGCCGATGGCGCGCCGCTGCTGGTCGGCTTCACGGTCGTGTCGACGCCAGCGACGCGTGCCGCGAGCTTGCGGGCAATCGTGCCGAGCTGGCGTTCGAGGTTGCGGACGCCTGCCTCCCGCGTGTACTCGCGAATCACGCGGCTGAGGGCCTTATCGGTGAGCTCGAGGCCGTCGGCCGGCAGCCCATGCTCGCGCAGCTGTCGCGGAATCAGGTACCTGCGCGCGATGTGTGCCTTGTCCTCTTCGGTGTAGCCGCTCAGCGTGATGATCTCCATGCGATCGAGCAGCGCCGGGTGCACCGTGGACAGGTTGTTTGCCGTGGCGATGAACAGCACCTTCGAGAGGTCGACCGGCACCTCGAGGTAGTGATCGCGGAACGTGTGGTTCTGCGCCGGATCGAGCACTTCGAGCATCGCCGACGCCGGATCACCGGAGAAGCCCCCCGGCTGCAGCTTGTCGATCTCGTCGAGCATGAACACCGGGTTCATCGAGCCGGCCTGCTTCAACGCCTGGACGAGGCGCCCCGGCATCGACCCGATGTACGTGCGTCGATGACCGCGGATCTCGGCTTCGTCGCGTACGCCGCCGAGCGAGATGCGCACGAACTTGCGGTTCATCGCCCGCGCGATCGACTGCCCGAGCGACGTCTTGCCGACGCCGGGCGGCCCGGCGAAGCAGAGGATCGGGCCCTTCATGTCGTTCTTGAGCTTGCGGACGGCGAGGTACTCGACGATGCGGTCCTTGATCTTGTCGAGGTCGTAATGGTCGTCGTCGAGCACGACGCGGGCGGCGCGGGGGTCGAGCCGGTCCTCGGTGACGACGCTCCATGGCACCTCGAGCAGCCAGTCGAGATACGTACGAAGCATCTGGTACTCGGGCGAGGCCTGCGACATGCGCTCGAGTCGATCGACCTCGCGCATCGCCTGCTTGAGCACCGCCTCCGGCAGCTTCGCATCGTCGATGCGCTTGCGAAGCTCGGCGATCTCCTGCCCCTCCTCTTCGCCGAGCTCCGACTGGATCGCCTTGAGCTGCTGACGCAGGTAGTACTGCCGCTGCGCGTCGCTCATCTCCTGCTGCGCCTGCGACTCGATCTTGCCCTTGAGTTCGAGCAGTTCGACTTCACGGCGGAGCGCCGAGGTGATGGCGCTCAGCTTCACGCGCAGGTCGTCCTGCTCGAGGAGGAGCTGCTTGTCCTCCGGCTTCATGTCGATGAGCGTCGCGAGCAGGTAGACGAGGCGCAGCGGCTCGTCGATGCCGGAGACGATCGAGCGGAGATCCGGCGAGAGGCCGGTCGCCAGCGAGAACGCCTTCTCGACGAGATCCCGCAGCGTGCGCAGGTAGGCGTCGATCTCGAGTCCCGTGGTGTCGGGTTCGGGCGCGGCGGTGATGTCGGCGTCCATCACGTTGCCTTCGCGTGTCACGGTATCGAGCCGCACGCGGGCCACACCCTCGACGAGGATCTGCAGCCCCATCGCGCCCTTGGCCATCTGCCGGATGACGGCCACCGTGCCGACCTTGCGCAGCTGGTTGGGCTGCGGGTCGTCGGCGTCGCCGACCTGCATCACCAGCACCAGCATCCGATCGGCGGCGAGCGCGCGGTTCACCGCATCGACCGAGACGGCGCGATTGACGGCGAGCGGCTGCACGGTGAGCGGGAACACCACCGTGCTGCGCAGCGGCAGGACGGGGAGCCGGGACGGGAGCTGGGGATCCTGCGCAGGCGCATCAGCCACGAGGCGTCATCTCCGGAAGTAGGCGTTGGCGGCGCGAGTGCCGCGTGCCCTGTCATTGAACGCGCGGACGATGGTTCTCGTCCACCCCCCGTTCGACCAGCAGGGCCGCATCACGCGTCCAGCGGCCAGTCTATCAGCCGTGGCCGGGGGCACCGCGGTAAGATGCCGGCCATGCTGAGCACACGTCCGGCGTCGAGTGAATACGTGGCGTTCTACGCGGGATACATCGCGCGCGTGCCGGATGGGCACTGGCTCGAGCGTCTCGAAGCACAACCAGCGGAACTGCGGGCAGCGCTGGCAGGCCTCGACGGGGAACGCGCCGCCGAGCCGATGGCGCCGGGGAAATGGTCGTTCCTGGAGTTGCTTACGCACATCTGCGACACCGAGCGGGTGTTCGCGTTCCGGCTGTTGTGGTTCGCGCGGGCCGACCCATCGCCGTTGCCCGGGTTCGACCAGGATGCGTGGGCGAAGGATGCGGCACCGACGGGTCGGACGATCGCGGACCTGCTCGACGAGTTCGACGCGGTGCGCCAGGCGTCGCTGACGCTCGTGCGCCACCTGCCCGACGCGGTCGCAGACCGTCGCGGCGTCGCCAACGGCAAGGAGGTCACCGTGCGTGCGATCGCGTGGATGATCCCGGGGCACGTGCAGCATCACCTCGACCTGCTGCGGGAGTTGGGCGGGGAGTGAAAGAGAGCCGCGATGTGAAATTGGAAATCGGAAATGAGCGACGACGGCGGCACCGTCGGTCGCCTGGCGTCACATCTTCAATGTCAAGTCTCCACTTTCAGAGGCTGCGCCAGCGACGGTCCTCGTAGTGCAGATGACGCATTCTGAAATTCTGAAATGGCCAATCCTGAAATTCCGAATTCTGAAATTCCGAAATTTCAGTACACCCCCGGCACCATCCGCCACCGTACCTGTCGCTGGTAGGCGCGGTAGGGCTCGCCGAAGTGCTCGACGAGACTGCGTTCCTCGAGCGGAATCGCGACGGCAAGGTAGGCGATGCTGACGACGGCGAACAACAGGCGCGTCGACGTCATCACGGGTGCGCCCGCCATCATCAGCACCCATCCGAAGTAGATCGGGTGCCGCACGAGTCCGTAGACGCCGCGGGTCTCGAGGCTTCGTGGTTGGTCGTGAGGCTGCGGTGTCGGCGCCGCTTTCACACCCGCCAGTTCGCGTATGTCGATGGCCCGCGCGGCGACGAGCGTGACCGCCACGCCCGCCAGTTGCACGGCGTAGCCGATCCAGTGCCAGCCTTGCGGCAGGGCCCACCACGTACCAGGCAGCGGTTGCCACGTCAGCAGGCACGCCAGCAGCAGCACGCTCGCGATCACCACGTACGACGTGCGCTCGACCTCAGTGCCGACGCGCGCGTGCAGCCGGCGCTTGAGGCGCGTGCGCGCCAGCACGCTGTGGTGGAGCGCGAACACGGTGAACGTGGCCACGTTCCATGCCACGCGCGCCGCGGTCGCGTCCGACGCCGCGGCTCGGGCGCCGAACCGGACGACGTATGCGTACCCGACCGCGCCGAGCGCGACCGCGAACAGCAGCGCACCCGACAGCTGGAACGTGCGAACGGACAGGGATGGGCTCGACGGCATCGGCTCCGGAGTGGGCGGGGGCCGCATAGTATAGTGCCGCCCATGCGGTCCTTCCCCCGCATCGTCATCTCCGGCATCGGCGTCGTGTCGCCGTTCGGGGTCGGCCGCGAGTGCTTCTGGACGCACGTGCGGCAGGGGCGGAGCGGCACGCGCCATCGACGAGTTCGATCCGACGCCGTACGCGTGCCAGGTGGCGGCGCCGCTGCCGGCGCTCTCGATCGAGCAGGCTCCCCGGCTCGATCCGCATCCGTCGCTGAACGGCCATGGCAGCGACGACCCGCTGCGCGAGCGTGCGGAAGCCAAACGCTATTCTCGCGCGTCACTGTCCGCGGTGATCGCCGCCCGCGAGGCCTGGCGCGACGCGGGGCTGCGCATGGGAGAACCCGATGCCGGCGTGATCATCGGCACGGGCGGCGGCGGCATCGAGCTCGGCGAGCGGCAGTACCGCGAGTTCTTCACCGATGGGCTCAAGCGGGTGACACCGTACGCGATCCCTGTGTCCATCTGCGGCATGCTGTCGAGCGAGATCTCGATGGCGCTCCAGTTGCACGGCATCAGCCACGTGCTGTCCACGGGCTGCACGAGTTCGACCGATGCCACCGGTTACGCGTCGAGCCTGTTGCGCGCCGGCGAGGCCGAGGCGCTGTTGTGCGGAGGCGTCGACGCGTGCGTGACACCGGGCATGATCTACGGGTTCTCGCGGATGCGCGTGGTCTCCACGGCGTTCAACGACGCGCCGGACCGCGCTTCGCGCCCCTTCGACAGTTCGCGCGACGGCTTCGTGCTTGGCGAGGGCGCCTGGATGTACGTGCTGGAGCGGGAGGATCGCGCCCGCGCCCGCGGGGCGCACGTGTACGCCGTCGTGGAAGGCTACGGGTCGACGTGCGACGCGTACCACCGCGTGCAGATGGATCCGGAAGGAATACAGATCGTGCGGGCGATGCGTACGGCCATCGAGCGGTCGGGACGCGCGCCGGAGTCGATCGGGTACGTGAACTTCCACGGCACGTCGACGCAACTGAACGACGCGATCGAGATCAAGTGCGTGCGCGAGGTGTTCAACGGGCATGCGCACAGGCTCTGCGGATCGTCCACCAAGTCGATGGTTGGACATCCCCAGGGCGCGAGTGGCGCCTGCGGCGTCGTCACCACGGCGATGGCGATCGACCGCGGATACCTGCCGCCGACCATCAACATCTCGCACCTCGATCCCGCCTGCGACTTCGACGTGCTGCCCAACGAGGGACGCGCGGTCGAGGTCGAGGCCGCGCTGTGCAACTGCCTGGGGTTCGGCTCCAAGAACAGCGCCGTCGTGGTCTCGCGCGCCGATTGACGTCGATTCGGCTGTCGTGAACGTGCGCTCGGGATGGGTTGTGCGTCGGTGTCCCCGGTGGTGTGGGCGTCGGCGAGATCGGTGTCGCCGCCGCGCCTCGCCGGGCGGTCAGTGAACCCCGCCCGCCGGGCAGGGCCCGGCGGCTACGTATGGGCGTGCAAGGCCGACCGACGAAGGCGGGAAGCCGAACTGACGAAGGCCGAAGGCCGACCGACGAAGGCCGATGATTGACGTCGTCATCTCCGGTGCCGGGCCTGCGGGCTGCATGGC
>JAEYZV010000276.1 GCA_023427865.1 Acidobacteriota bacterium | reverse complement strand
GGCAACAAGGGCTTTTTCGCCAATGCCGAACTGCGCTTCCCGCTGATCGAGGCGATGCTGACGCCGATCGGCGTCCTCGGCGGCGTACGCGCGGTCGCCTTCGCCGGCGTCGGCGGCGCCAGCCTGCTCGGCCGACCGTCGACCTCCAGCTTCACCGGCGGTCTCGGCAACGAGCAGTTCCAGTTCTCGACCAGCTCGGACGAGGTCGTGCGGCCGATCATCGGCCTCGCGCCCGATCCCAACGGCTCGATCATCCCGGTGCCCGTGTACGGCGACCCGCGGGTCATCAGCGGGTTCCGCCTCAAGGACGGCCGCGCCTCGTACGGCATCGGCCTCGAGACGTTCCTCCTCGGCTTCCCGATCCACTTCGACTGGTCGTGGAAGACGCTCTTCAACAAGGACTGGGAGGACGTCGTCTTCGCCTTCAACGGCGGCAGCTCGCAGTTCCGCAAGTCCCGCTTCCAGGTCTGGATCGGATATGACTTCTGACAAAGTCAGTAGTCTGAAGTCAGAAGTCTGAAGGAAAGGGGGAATAGCAAAGAACGAAGGCGCCCGCCTTGCCACCCAGGCCTTTGCTCTTCTCCCTTTTCACTTCTTTCTCCTTTGCCCTTCTCACTTCCCTTCTGACTTCTGACTTCTGACTTGTGACTTCTGCATTGACGCCTTCCGCCTCCGCCACCCAGATGGTGCAGGTCGTGCTGCCCAACGACGCCAACCCGCTGGGGTTCATCCTCGGCGGCACGGTGATGCACCTGATCGACATCGCCGGGGCGATCGCCTGCTTCAGGCACACGCGCCAGCGCGTGGTGACGGCGGCGGTGGACGGGCTGCAGTTCCTCCATCCGATCAAGGTCGGCGACCTGATCATCCTCGAGGCGCAGGTCACGGCCACCTTCAGGACCTCGATGGAGGTGCACGTGCAGGTGATGAGTGAGGAGACGCTGACGGGGCGGCGCACGCTGACCTCCCACGCGTACCTCACCTTCGTGGCCGTGGACGAGAACGGGACCCGGATCGAGGTGCCCGCCCTCGTGCTCGAGACCGACGAGGAACGGCAGCGCGCGGAGGACGCGAAAGCGCGCCGCGACGCGCGGCTCGCGGCGAGGCAGCCGCGCGCGAACGGCTGAAGGCCAGCCGCGAAGCGAACGGCTGAAGGCCAGCCGCGAAGCGGACGGCTGGGGACAGCCGTCGCTGCCTAGTCGAGGCGCATCAGGCCCTGATCGAGGTCCAGGCTGACGCGGTAGCGCGACAGGAACTTGTGCCCGAGGATGCCACCGAGCTCGTAGCCGAGGAGCACGCTCGGCGCACGCAGGTTCAGCACCACCAGTGAGGTCTGCGCCATGCGCACCTCGTCCACCTCGAGGTCCACGCCCGGCAGCAGGAACGCGTCCTTGTCCCAGCCCGAGGATCCGAACACGCGCAGCGGGATGCGGCGGAAGCGTCCGAGCTGCTCGAGCCCGACCGCGACCGACCGGCTGATCGAGATCGCCTGCCCGCCGGTGTCGACAACGAATGCGCCGGGACGATCGCCGTTGATGCGGCCGCGCACCGTGGCCAGCCGGTGCATCCAGAGCGGCGCCTCCATGGCAGCCTGGCCGTCGATCTTCGGCAGGTCGCGCGCGACGATCAGCTGCTTGCGGGCGTAGTCGACCCGCATGGACAGGCCGAGCGCCAGCGGCGAGAACGCGTCGATGTCGCCGTGGGTGAACTTCTTGAGCGGCGGATCCTTGATCATCGCCGGCACGTGCTCGACCTTCAGCGTGCCGACTTCGAGCCTGGCGATGCGCGCCAGCTTCAGCCGACGCATGCCGATGTCGCCGACGCCCGCGCTCATCGTCTCGGCCACCGAGTAGACCTGCGCGCGCTGCGCGATCTCCTCCGACAGCACGTTCATCTCGGCGCCGGTATCGAGCACCAGTTCCTGCCAGATGCGTCCGTTGATCCGCGCCTTGACGAACAGCTTCTCTCGCTCCACGCGGAACGGGATGACGTGAATACCGGTGCCGACCTCGTCGGACATCAGCATCGGCGTACGGTCGTCGAAGTGGCGCAGGAACTTGATGCGGGCCCTGGCGAGCTTCACCTGTTCCTTGAACCCTTTCCGGGGCAGCAGGCGCAGGTAGCGTTCGAGTTCATCGGCGGCGACGCGGTAGCGGCGCAGGCGCTCGAGATAGTAGGCGCGCGTATGGCGGTACTCCGGCGTGTCCGGCTCGCGCTCGATGGCCCGTTCGACCGCGGCGAGCGCGTCCTCGGTCTTGCCGCGGGCATCGAGCACCCGCGAGATGCCGTGCAGCGCCGCCGGCAGGTGCGGGTCGAGCGTGAGCGCCGCCGTGTAGCGCGCGTTGGCCTCCTCGAAGTGACCGATCGCCCAGAGCGTCTCGCCATGCAGCGCGAGGTCGGCGGCCCCCACGGTGGAGGTGATGAGGCCGCTCGCCTCCTGTTCGGCGCGGCTGAAGTCGCCGACCCGCAGCAGCGCGCGCACGACGATGGGTGTGACCGAGGTGTTCAGTTCGGGATCGAACTGGCGGGCGCGAACGAGGTGCTTGACCGCGTCGCGGTAGCGGGCATCGTCGAACAGGGCCTGGCCGCGCGAGAGTTCGGCCTGCGCGGTGGTCGGGGCCCCGGCGTGGGGCGTCACCGGGGTCAGCGTGACGGTTGCCGCGCCGAGCGCCAGGCCGACGGCGAGGCGTGCGGCGCGCAACGACGATGACGAGCGGACTACGAGACGGGTCATCTCCACCATCCTGGCCGTCGCCGGCCGTGTTGTTCCCCGTGGACAGCGTGCTGCGCCGTCTCGTGCCGCCGACGACGCTACTTCTGGTAGTGCTGCGCGTTCTTCTCGATATACGACTGCCACTGGTCCGGCACTTCATCCATCGCGTAGATGGCTTCGACGGGGCAGGCCGGAACGCAGGCGCCGCAGTCGATGCACTCGTCGGGGTGGATGAAGAGCATCTGGCT
>JAEYZV010000133.1 GCA_023427865.1 Acidobacteriota bacterium | reverse complement strand
GTCCGAGCTCGGTGTACTTCTCGACAACGGGGATGATGTTGCGCCCGATCTTCTGGGCGAGCATCGCCATCTCGATGAACTCGGCGTCCTTGAAGCCGTTGCAGATGACCGGGGTCTCGTTGGACGCCAGCGCCGCCACCGCCATCAGCTCGGGCTTGCTGCCGGCCTCGATACCGAAGTTGTACTCCCGCCCGAACTCGAGCACTTCCTCTACGACCTGGCGCTGCTGGTTCACCTTGATGGGGTAGACGCAGAAATACCGGCCCGTGTAGTTGTGCTGCCCGATCGCCGCCTGGAACGCCCCGTGGATGTCGCCGAGCCGGTGCCTGAGGATGTCGCTGAAGCGGACGAGGATCGGCAGCGTGATGCCACGCATCTGCAGCCGGTCCATCAGCTGCTTCAGGTCGATGAAGCGCGCTTTGTCCTTCGTGGGATGGACCAGGACGTTGCCGTTGTCGCCGATGGAGAAGTAGCCGGCTCCCCAGCGGTCGATCTCGTACAGCTCGGTCGCGTCCGCGATGGTGAAGGCGTCGGTGGCGCTGGTCCCCGGCAAGGCGCGGGGCGAGACCGTGGTCATCAGGACATCATAGGGCACTGCCGGCCGTCGGCAAGCGCTTTCCCCCGGCTTCGGCCTTCGCGAGCGCATGCGGGCGGGATGGTCCGGGTGATCGACGCCTCCCTTCTGTGCGGATGGGAGCACGAGGCACGTCGAAGGCCGGCGCCCGAATGACGACGGCCGGTCTCTCGCTTACCGCTGCTTCCGGTACTGCGCCACGCGCACCGCGGCATCCACGCTGCGCGTTTCCACGCGCGCGTTCACGATGCCGCCCTCCGCGAGCGCCAGACGCGGCGCGGCGATCTGACCCTGCACGCGCGCACCGCTGCGGATGTCGACGATCTCGGTTGCCGTGAGCTTGCCGGCGACCTGGCCGCGCACCGTAATGTCGCGCGCGAGCACCTCGGCCTCCACGCGCGCATCATCGGCCACCGTCACGCAGTGCGCCGGCACCGAGACGCTGCCGCGTACGGTGCCGTGCAGTTCGAGATCCTCCTCGGCGCTGAGCGAGCCGGTGATCAGCAGGGTGCGTCCGAAGACGGAGGGACGGGCGGAATCGGCGGTGGGGATCGGAACAGTCGGCATCGATATGTCTGCGAGTACGACGCGCGGGCACGCGCGGATGATCACGGCGGCGCGGCGTGAGCGCCGCGCACGAGTGCCGATCGTAACTGGGATCGCGGTGCGTGGAAACAGCAACGGCCAGGCTGCGTCCGGCAGCCCGGCCATTTGTGCGGCGCACCACTGCGGCTACTTCGTGGCCGTCGTGGGTTTCGGGCGGTTGCGGTACTTCTCGTACAACTGCGTGTGACGCGTCTGCAGCGACACGGGCACGCCCTTGATGAACACGTGCGTGACCTCGCTGCGGATCTCCAGCGGATCGCCTCGGGTCACCACGATGTTGGCGAGCTTGCCGGGTTCGATCGAGCCGACCTGGTCCTCGAAGCCCAGGATCTGCGCCGGCGCGAGCGTGATGGCGCGCAGGGCGGCATCACGCGGCAGGCCGAAGCCGACGGCCGTACCGATCTCGTACGGCAGGTTTCGCGCATCCGACGACGAGTACGTCGACAGCGCGAACGTCACGCCCGCCTTGTGCAGCATCGCGGGTGCCGCCATCGGGCCGTCGTACGGATCGTCCTCGGACTCGGGAAGCGCCTGCGTGGGACCGAGGATCACCGGCACCTTCTTCTCGGCCAGCAGCGCGACCACCTTCCACGCCTCGTCCGCACCGACGAGCACGACCTTCTGGCGGTGCGCGTCGACGAAGAACGCCACCGCTTCGCGGATATCGCGCTCCGTGGTGGCGTGCACGAGCCAGGGCTTTTCGCCGGCGGCGTACGGCGCCAGCGCCTCGAGCTTCAGGTTGCGATCGATGCGATCGGCGCTCTTGCTCCGCGCCTGTCGGTAGCCGCGGGCATCGCTGATCCAGCGCGCGAGCGCACGCGTCTGTCGAGCCTGTTCCTCCTTCGCCTCACGGAACGGCCGTGTGCGCAGGCTGAACGTGGCGAAGTCGAACGATCGCGAACGCACCGATGGCCAGTTGACGACCATGCCGACCGATCGGTCGAGCAGCATCTCCTCGATCGTCCAGCCATCGAGGTGAATCGCCGAAGCCTGGCCGCCGATCACGGGACCACTGCCGCCGGCGCCGCTCGGCATGCCCGGGGCAGCCACCGCGTGCGTGATGCCGTTGACGCGTGCGACAGGCAGGTGATCGCTGGCCGGATTGACGGCCGTCGCTGCGTCGATCTGCGGGTTGTGGGCGCCGGCCTCGGTGAGGTCGTTGGTGGCATTGACCGAGCCGATCTCGGTGAGCCCGAGCTGGCTCATCGCGTCGAAGAACCCGGGCGACACCTCGAGCCCGCTGCCGTCGATCGCCTGGGCCCCGGCCGGCACGGGCACCGATGCGCCGACCGACAGGATCCTGCCGTCGGCGATCACCACCGTCCCGCCCTCGATGACCGGACCCGCCACGGTGTTCACCCGCGCGCCCGTGATGGCGAAGACCCTCGCCGGCTCCTGGGCCACGGTCCCACCGCCGGTCAGCGCCAGCGCTGCGCCGGTCGTCAGGGCCGCGAGCATACGCCGGTGCCTGTACCAGGTTGGCAGCCTCATCGATCCTCCTCGCGCCCCGGCGTCGTCTCGGCCTTCGGAGCGGCCTGGGTCGTCGGCGGCGGCGCAGGCGTGGCGCCCGCCTTCTCCTTGTCGCGCAGCGTCAGCTTCTGCTTCGCGCGCGCGTCGCGCTGCTGCAGGTCCTTCTCGCGGTCGAAGTACACGACGCCGTCCACGATCACCTGCTGCGGCACGGCGTAGACGCTCAGCGGGTGCGCGCTGTAGATCACGAGATCGGCGTCCTTGCCCACTTCGATCGAGCCCACACGCTTGTCGATGCCGAGTTGCACGGCCGGGTTCCACGTCACGAGCTTGAGCGCCTGCTCCTCGGTGAGGCCGCCGTACTTCATCGCCTTTGCCGCCTCCTGGTTCAGGTGCCGATGCTCCTCGGCGCTGTCGGAGGTGATCGACACGACGACGCCGCGCTGGGTCATGAGCGCCGCGTTGTGCGGGATGGCGTCGTAGACCTCGAACTTGTAGGCCCACCAATCCGAGAACGTGGAGGCGCCGGCGCCGTGCCGCGCAATCTCGTCGGCGACCTTGTACCCCTCGAGCACGTGCTGGAGCGTGGCGATCCGGAAGCGGAACTCCTCGGCCACGCGCAGCAACTGCAGGATCTCGTCGGCGCGGTACGAGTGCGCGTGCACGAGCCGCTTGCCCTCGAGGATCTCGACGAGCGGCTCGAGCCGGAGATCGCGCGCCGGCGGGGTGGCCGCGCGATCGCCCGCCTTGACCGCCGCCTCGTGCGCGCGCCACCGGGCCTGGTACGCGCGCGCTTCGACCAATGCCTCGCGGATCACGTCGATGACGCCCATCCGCGTCGCCGGGTAGCGTGCGTCGGCATTGCTGCCCCCGGCCCGATTGGATCGTTTCGGGTTCTCGCCGAGGGCGAACTTGATTCCCGGCGGCGCACCGTCGAACAGCAGCCCGCGCGCGTCCTTCCCCCAGCGCAACTTGATCACCGCGTTCTTGCCGCCGATCGCATTCGCACTGCCGTGGAGGATGTTGGCCGTCGTCACGCCGCCGGCCAGCCCGCGGTAGATGTCGATGTCGTCGGGATCGAGCACGTCCTCGACGCCCACCATGGACGTGACCGAGAGGCTCGACTCGTTGACGGCGCCGTCGATGGCGATGTGGCTGTGCGCATCGATGATGCCGGGCATCACGTACGAGCCGCTGGCGTCGATCTCGACCGCGCCACGCGGCACGTCCACGCTGGGACCTACCGCGGCGATCCGGCCGTTCCGGATCAGGATCGAGCCCTTGTCGATCGTGCCATTGGTCACCGTCAGGATGGTGGCGTTGCGGACCACGGTGACCGGCGCCGTGCCCTGGGCAAGGACCGGTGCCGCGGCGAGCGCGCCGGCCAGGGAGATGGAGCAGGCAAGTCGACTCATCGGCGGTCTCCTGCGCCCGGCCGGCGTGTGCCGCGCTCGGCGCCGGGGGCCGCGCTGCTGGCGGCGTGGCTCTCGACGGGCACGTCGAAGCGACGGCCGTCCACGAACACGTGCTTGACGACGCTCTTGTCGGCGAAGAGATCGCCCTGCACGACGATGACGTTGGCGATCTTGCCGGGATCCAGGCTGCCCAACCGGTCGTGCACGCCGTAGATGTGCGCCGCGTCGATCGTCAGCGCGCGGAGCGCACCGTCGGCCGACAGGCCTGCCTTGACGGCCTTGCGGACGTTGCCGAGGAACTCGCCCGGACCCGCGAGGCCATCCGAGTAGAAGGCGAACGGCACCTTCTGCTCGACGAGGGCCGCGGGGGTGCGCGGCGCGTTGTCGCGCACCTCGAGCACCCTCAGCGTTTCCTCGGCATCCGGGTCGGCGTCCTTCGGTTTCACGGGCCAGTGCGCGCTCACGAGCACCGGCACCTTCGCCCGCGCGAGCCGCCCCGCCGCGGCGTAGCCCTCGTGGGCCCCATAGACCACGAGCGGCACGTCGAGCTCACGACCGAACGCCAGGACGCGGTCGATCTGGCTCACGCTCGCCGCAGGCATCAGGAACGGCGTCCTCGCCTGCAGCGCGCGCTGCAGCGCCTGCACCGTGCGGTCGTGATCGGGGCGTTGACGTCCGCGCGCGTTCTCCTCGTACCGCCGCGCGAGTTCGCTCGAATGCCGCGTATCGAGGAAGACCTGTCGCACGTACGCGAACACGCCCATCAGCGAGCCCGGGAACGTCGCTCCGCCGGCGGGCGGCGTGAGGGCAATCGGCAGGGCCGCCGCACTCCGCACCACGGCATCCTCACGGCGTTCGCCACTCAGGTTGACCACGGCGGCCTGTCCCGGGAAGACACCGCCGCGAGGCGCGGCGACGACGGTCGTCACGCCGCCGTTGCGCCAGGTCTCGATCATGCGATCGTCGGCGCGGTACTCGTCGGCCGCCTGCACCCAGGGCGTCGAGCCCGGACGATCCTGCGGCCCACGCACCTGCCGCGGCGCGGGACGGGCCGCAGTCGCGGGTCCACCGCCCGTGGCGCCCGGACCGGCCGGTGCGAGGCCGAGATCGGTGAAGGCGTCGAACAGGCCCGGGTAGACCGTCAGCCCGGCGCCATCGATGACGATGGCCTCCGCGGGTACGTCCACTCGCGCGCCGACGGCCCTGATGAGCCCGTTGGCCAGCACGATGGTGCCCGAGGCGATGGCTGGGCCAGAGACGGGCACGATACGCGCATTGCGGATGGCCACGGGAGCGAGCGGCTGCGCCAGCACCGGCGCGGTCGCCGCCAGCACACAGGCCACACCCAATACCGCCGTGCGTAGACGCGCAGCGATCACCGGCGATTCCTCCTGAGGCAGGTGCACGGACCGCCACGTGCACGAACACGTGGGGAGCCGCGATGCTACCCCGGCCGCGAGTCCGCCGCAACAAACGGGCGTGTCAGTCCGCGGCAGCGATGACCAGGGTCGCCGCGAAGGCGTAGGCGAGCCACACGACGGGAGCGTCTCCGGGCATGCGACTGGTCGGGACGGCGTCGGTGGCGATGGTCACCGCGAGCGTGACAAGATCGAGCGCGGCCCACGCGTAGGCGAAACGCCGCGCGCCGGTCACGCGCTGAGCGATCTGCCGCCCGAGTACGAGGCCGGTCGCCGCGACGAGTACACGCAGGGCGATGATGGCCATGGCCAGACCGCCCGGTTCGGCGGGCGGGCGCGCGGCGAGCTTCACGAGCGTGGCGGCGAGCTCCAGCGGCGCCAGCCCGAGCAACCACACCAGGGCCGCGAGCCTCACCAAGACGGACGCGGCCGAGGAGAGGACGTCACGCATGCTGCGACTCGTGGAACGGCTGTTCGGGGAAGGCCACCTGCACGACACGAAGACGCCGGATGCGCCGCTGCCGGTGGCGTACGAGCTCGACGTGTACCGCGACTGGGACGTCGCGGGACTCGAGCTGACGCCGGGCGCATGGGTGATCGAAGGGCATCTGCTGGCAACTCCCGAAGCGCTGGCTCCACTTGCCGGGCGCAGCGACCCGTTCCTGCTCAGGATGCACGACGGCCGTCAGCTCGAGGTGTTCGCCGTGGACGGCGAGGGGCGGATCGTCAACGTCGAGGGTACCGGGTTCAGCGACGCGCCGCCTCGATGAGCCGGAGCTGACGCACGAGGGCACCGAGGGCGCGTGGATCGCGCGGCGGTTGCACGACCTCGGGCACCTCGAGCGTCAGCGTATTCTCGCCGGTCCGCAGCAAACGTGCCGGCACCTCGACCCGCCGTGCCCCTCGCCAGTCGGCCACGAGGACCTGTCCGTTGATGAGCACGGACAGCTGCTGCGGTCCGTGCCCGGTCGTCGCGGCTTCCGCGTCCATCGCCAGCACGAGGTCGCTCGGACGCACGACCCTGAAGCCGATGCTGGCGCGCGGCCGTGACGTCCACTGATGGACCTGGCCCTGCAGCCGTTCCGGCCTGTGCCAGCCCTCCAGGACCCGCAGCCCAATCTCGTACGGCGTGTCATCGTCGACCGCGCCGAAGTGGCCGTGGAACAGTCGCTCTCCGGCGGCATCCATCCGGCACACCTCCAACGTCGATGCGCGCCAGCCGCCGGCGGCGAGGCGAATCGCCCACGCGGCGCTCGCAAGGCCCGACGACACCGCCACGTGCGACGGATGCCAGGCTTCCCGGGGCGCGATCGCGACGCGGGCGATCCACCGTCCACGAGGCAGCGTGGTTGGAGCGAGCCCGTCCCGCGCAGCGTCGATCGCCAGCTGCGCGGCTTGGGCCGGCTCCCGGGTGTCGAACGAGGTGATGACCACATCGCCACGCGCCGGATCGGAGGCGAGGCCGCGCACGTCTGGTTGCGGGCGGTCATCGGACGCCATGTAGACGATCGCAGGGCGCCGGGGTGAGGCGGCGGCGATCGGCACCGATATCCGCGCCATCGTGCCTGGCAATGCCGTCCCCGCGGCGTCGATCCGCACGCATTGCGGCTGCCCGGACACGACTGCACGGCGCCACGAGGCATGCGTGCTCAGCGCCACCGGCAGGCCAGGTGCGGCGGCCATGGCGGCTCGGAACGCCACGTCCTGCGAGCGGTCGAACACGGCAAGTGCGCCGTACGCGCCGATGGCGATCCGTCGTGGCGGATTGTCGATGACCGCTTGGCCGAGGTGAGCACTCACGGTGAGCGGCCGAACCAGTCGACGGCCTGCGACATCGTCGCCGATCCGGACCGCGAGTTCCGCCGCGTCCCGTCGTGCCGCCACGCGGCCGCCATCGTCGGTACGCGCCACGAGCGCGAGCGCAGTCGTCGCCTGGATCTGCTGGCGGCGCACATCGAGGCGCTCGAGGATGCTCATGCCCTGCACGCCGATCCACGGGAGCGATGAAGGCGCGAGGGCGAGCGCCACGAGCTGATCGGTGCGGACGTCGCGCACCACGTCCGTCATCGCCGCACGCAGCGGCTCGTCGTCGAT
>JAEYZV010000091.1 GCA_023427865.1 Acidobacteriota bacterium | reverse complement strand
GCGCTGCAGGCGCACGACGACACCGCGGTGCCGCCGCGCGATACGTGCATCCTCGTGCGGCGCTGGATCGAGGAGCGCACGTTCGTGCTGCCGCGGGCCGACAACGGCGTCCAGCTCGTGGACGCCGACGCTGCGCCATATGGTCTGTTCGATCACGCGCGGATCGTCGGGCTGCTCGAGGGCGAGTGGCCGGAGCCGACGGCCCGCAACATCTTCTATCCGGCGTTCATGCTCGAGCGACTCGGGTGGGCCGAGGAGCAGACACGTACGGCGGCGCTGCGAGCACGGCTGGCCGATCTGCTGACGCTGCCGGCACGGACCGTCGGCGTCTCCGTGCCGGAGCTCGACCAGGATGCCGTGGTCCGGCCCTCGTCGCAGCTCGACGAGTTGCAGGCGTTCGTCGCCGATCGTCTCGTGCCCATCCCGCAGGACGCGATGTCGCTGCCGGTGACCCGCGAGGATGCGTTGCTGGCGATCCCGCCGGTGCCGCAGGCGCCCGTCCTCGACGCGGACGCGCAGGCGTGGGCCTCATGGCGGCTCGCCCGCCCCACGCCGACGACAGTCGGGCAGACCGACCCGATTGCGGGCGATCGGTACAGCGTGACGGCGGTCGAGACCTACCTGCAGTGCCCATTCCAGTACTTCGCGGGCCGCGTGCTCGGCCTGCGGGAGGAACTCGACGACGAGGTGGGCCTGCCCGCGCGCGAGGCCGGACTGTTCCTGCACGGCGTCCTGCACGACTGCTACGAGGCATGGCGTGGCCTCGGGCGTACGGCCATCCACGCCGGGGATCTCGACGAGGCCCGCGCGGTGTTCGCGCGCGTGGCGGAGCGCGCGCTGCAGGAACTGCCGCCTGCCGATCGCGCCGTCGAACGCGTGCGCCTGTTCGGCTCCGCCGTTGCCTCGGGCGCGCTCGAGAAGGCGCTGCGTGTGGAGGTCGAATCCTTCGGCGACGTGCAGCGCCGCCTGCTCGAGCACGACATCGACGATGAGGTCGAACTGCCGGCCGAGGATGAGACGACCCGTCGCGTGCACGTCCGAGGCCGCGTCGATCGCGTGGACTTCACGACCGACGAGCGTGTGCGCGTCGTGGACTACAAGATCGGCCGCCGGCCGTCACAGGCCTTGCAGCCCGGCGTGTACGCGGCGGCGATCGTGCAGCAGGAACGCCGGCACGGGCGCGAGCCGGGCATCGCGCCGAGCGGCTTCATCGCCTTTCGCGAGGACGCGCCGTGGATCCAGGCCGTGGCCAACGAGAGGGCCGCCGACACGCAGGCGCGGACCTTCGTCGCGGCCATCGAGCGCATCGAGTCGGGGGCGTTCCCCGTGCGGCCGCAGAACGAGTTCCGCTGTCAGTTCTGCGACTATGCCGGCGTCTGCCGCAAGGACTACGTCGGCGATGAATGAGGCCATGCACACGCCGGTGGACCAGGCGGCGCGAACCTACGCGACCGACCCCCGCCATCACGTCGTGCTCGAGGCATCGGCGGGGACCGGCAAGACGCGCGTGCTCGTGGACCGCTACCTCGCCCTGCTCGCCGCAGGCGTGGACCCGCGCCACGTGCTCGCCATCACGTTCACCCGCAAGGCCGCGGCCGAGATGCGCGAGCGCATCGTCAACGACCTGCAGGCCCGGCATCCGGGCGTCTGGCAGGCGCTGCGCGATCGCGCCGACGACATCGCGGTGTCGACGATCGACGCGTTCTGCTTTTCGTTGCTGCGCGAGTTCCCGCTCGAGGCGGGACTCGATCCGGGGTTCTCGCTCGCCGACGAGACGGAGATCGCCCGCCTCGTCGAGATGTCGCTCGACCGGACCCTCCGCGAATGCCGCGATCGCGCGCCGTACGACGAAGGCATCCGCCTCGTGCTCGCCCAGATGCCGCTGCCGCGACTTGCGCAGGGGCTGCGCGTGCTGCTCGAGCGCCGCTTCGTGGCGCCGGCTGCCCTGCGCCGCTATCTCGGGCGACAGGCGCGCCTCGTGAGATCGGAGCTCGCCGCCGCGGAGGCGGCGCGGCAGGATCTGCGTGAGCGCCTGTCTGCGATGCCCGGCGGGCTGTCCACCTGGATGGCGAGCGCTCCGCCGGACGTGCCGGCCTGGGAGCTGACGCGGCTGGACTTCGAACGACTCGTCGCCGACCGCGCGAAGGTGCCGATGACCGCGGCCGCGATACGGGCGGCGATCGACGGCATCTCGCGATGGGTGCTGACCCAGAAGGGTGAGCCGCGCAAGAAGCTCGTGGTCGGCCGGGACGCATTTGCGTCGGCGGCAGCTTACGAAGTGCACCGCATGGGGCTGGGATTGGTCGCCGACGCGGTCCAGGCCACGCGGCGCGGATTCGAGACGTCGCTGAACGTGCTGCTCGCCCGGGCCATCCGTCGCGTGTTCCGGCTGGCGCACCGGCGCTACCTGCAGACCCTGCTCGTGCACGACACGCTGGATTTCTCGGAGGTGCTCGCGCGTGCGGTGATGCTCCTGCGGCAGATGGACGAGTTCTCGCGGAGCCGCTTCCGACTGGAGGCGCGCTACCAGCACGTGCTCGTGGACGAGTTCCAGGACACGAGCCGCCTGCAGTGGCAACTGGTCGCCTCCCTCGTGCAGTCCTGGGGCGAAGGCTTCGGCCTCGGTCACGAGGGGCCGCTGCCTCCATCACTGTTCCTCGTGGGCGATCGCAAGCAGTCGATCTACAGGTTCCGCGATGCGGACGTCGGGCTGCTCGACGAGGCGCTGACGTTCGTGCAGGAGCTGGCCGGCCGCGCGGAGGTCCGGCAGGCGATCTCGCAGAGCTTCCGCTCGCATCCCGACCTGCTCGCCTTCTCCAACGATCTTGCGTCGTCCATGGTGCAGTCCGGGGCGCCGCCGACGGTCGCCTTCAGGTTCGACGATGACGACCGCTTCCCGCTGCCGGACGGCCACGTGACCGGCAAGGACGCCGAACCGCGTCTCGGGCTCGCCGTCGCCGAGGACGTGGAGGGCTGTGCGGCGAGCGTCGCGACCGAGATCGAGCGCCTGCTTGCCGACGGCCTGGTCAGCGATCGCGGCAGCGAGGCGCCACGTCGCGCGCGTCCCGGGGACATCGCCGTGCTCTTCCGGTCGCGTGAGAGCCACCGTGAGTTCGAGCGTGCGCTCTCGGCGCGCGGCGTCCCGAGTTACGTG
This sequence comes from Acidobacteriota bacterium, assembly GCA_023427865.1. Lineage (GTDB taxonomy): Bacteria > Acidobacteriota > Vicinamibacteria > Vicinamibacterales > Vicinamibacteraceae > Luteitalea. The sequence continues at coordinate 3,682 of JAEYZV010000091.1, read as the reverse complement.
TACAAGGGGCTCGGCTTCTACGACTCGGACGAGATCAAGGACCTCGTCGCGCTCGTGCGCGTGCTTGCCGCGCCCGAGTCCGACCTGCGCGCCGCCGCCTTCCTTCGTTCCGGATTCGTGGCGCTGTCCGACGAGGCGTTGCGCCGCCTCGCACCCGCGCTCGCCGAACGCCTGGCCGCTCCCGGTGCGGACGAGGCGGGGCTTTGCGACGACGACGCGGAGGCGCTGCGACGGTTGCGCGCGGCGTGGCCGGGCTGGCTGTCGCTCGTCGATCGCCTGCCGCCAGCGGAGGTGGTCGATCACGTGATCGAAGCGTCGGCATACGCGTGCACGTGGCGCGGTACCCGGCAGCGGCAGGCCCGCGAGAACGTCAAGAAGTTCCGCAGCCTGCTGCGCCGCATCCAGAACCGCGGCTACGCCACGATGGGACGCATCGCCGCCCACATCGATCGCGTGTCGGCGGGCGACGAGTCCAATGCCGCCGTCGACGCCGCCGACGCCGTGAACCTGATGACGGTGCACGCGTCGAAGGGGCTCGAGTTCCCCATCGTGTTCCTCGTGAACCTCACGCGCGGCACGGGCGGGGTGCCGCCACCGTTGCGTGTGGTCGCCGGCGACGGCGGTGACGAGCCGATCGTCGGCATCGCGCGGTATGAGCCCGGCGCGACCGAGGCCGAACAGGTGCGTGAGCGGGAGGAGAGCAAGCGGCTCATGTACGTCGCGGTGACGCGTGCGCGCGAGCGCCTCTACGTCAGCGCGGCGGCGCAGCGGCAGCGGCGTATCGCGGCCGGTGTGGGAAGCCTCGCGAGCGTGTGCCCGGCGTCGTTGCTGGAGGTGCTCGACAGCGCGCTCGTGGACCCGGGCGCGGCGTCGCCTCAGGAAGTGACGTGGCAAGGCGAGCGCCACGTCCATCGCTTCCGCGTGTGTCCGGTTGGACGGCCCGCCGATGCGGCGTCGGGCGGCCCGGATCCGGTCGCCGTCGCGATCGACGTGCCGGCGTCGCTGCAGCCGTCGCCCGTCGGCGCGTCGATTCGGCGCGTCCGTGTCACCGACATCGCCACCCACACGCGCGAAGGCGGCTCTCAGAACCACGAGGGTCCGGTGCTCGACGCCGAGCTCGTTGTAGGTCGCGCCGTCCACCGGTTGCTGGCGCGCGGCGACGGCGCGGCCGACGATGCGACGCTGCGTCGGCGCGTGATCGCCGACCTCGACCCCGACGAGCGTGCGATCGTGCACGGCGACGTGGCACTGCCGTCGCGCGTCGTCGCACTCGTGCGCAGCGTGTGGAGCGATGCGTCGTTGTGCCGCGCGCTCACGTCACCGGAGGCGCGCTTCGAGGTGCCCATCGTGTTCCGTCACGAGGCCGGCGGTGACGTGAGGCTCGTTCGCGGCACGGTCGACTGTGTCGTGCCGTTCGATGACGGCGTGCTCGTCCTCGAGTTCAAGACCGGGCGCCCGCAACCGGCGCACAGGCGGCAGCTCGATCTCTACGTCGACGCCGTACGCGCGATGTGGCCGGGCACCCGCGTCGACGGACGGCTCGTCCACGCGACCCTCGCGCAGCACGCTGCAGCCGCGCCGGCAGCCGTGCGGTTGCCGTTCGACGAGTGACGATCGATGGCTGACCGCGGTCCGGGCCCGACGGCTACGAACGGCCAGGGCGACTCATGGACGGTCGCCTCCAGGCATCGCCAACGACGCGCGGATGCGAGCCCGCGAGTGCGAACCGCAAGCGCTGCGTGGCGTGCGACTCCCTCGAGTACGCAGCCGTCGCCCCGCGGGCGACGGGCGGGTCGCAGGTCGCGTCGGTCAGGTACGTCGCCGTGGCACCTTTCGCGACGGGCCTGCGCGTTCGGTCACTTGTCGTCGATCCACTTCTGCAGGTCAGGCGTGAGCCCGTCGATCTCGCCGTCGACTTCCTCGAAGTAGTCGCAGTCGGGGCATCGCCACTCGAGCACGTGGCGCGTCGAGGTCTGGGTAGTGCCGGGAATCCGGCTGGCCTGTTCGACGGGTTCGAGCCGCATCGACTCCCCGCACATGGGGCACTCCTGGGTCACGGGCACACGCCTCCATGACGGGAATCGGCACGTCGTCTCCTGTTCTTGACAACGACCGGAGGCGGTCCCCACACTACGCAGTGCTGCACGGCAACCGCGGGCATGAAGGACTACTACCGCATCGCTGAAGTCTCGGGCGCGTCTCGTCGCGTGCCACTGCGCCACGTGCCTGCGTGGGCGATGGTGGCGCACGCGTTGCCGCCGCCGGCGGCGCGTGTGCCGCAGCCGGCGCTGCATCTCGTGCGTGCTCTCGAACCGGAGCGCCCGATGGATCGCGCGCTGCGCGACGAAGTGGCGCTGGACTTCCCGTCGGCCAGGCAGGCGCTCGATCACGCACGCCGCGACTTCGCCGACGTGGAGGCGCCCGGTGTGCGGCTGACGGTCGACGTCGCGCTCACGCCCGCCGAGGCGCGCCGGAGCGCGCGGGTGCCGTTGTGCGTGCACATGCCGGCGATGTGCGACGCGTGCGGCGGACGCGGTGAAGTGTGGAACGACCCCTGCCGCGCGTGCGAAACGACCGGCGCGGCGAACGTCACGCGGTACGTCGTCGTGCGGGTGCCGGCCAGCACGGTCCATGGCTCCGTCCTGCGCTACCGGCTGGCGATGCCGTACGCTCCGCTCGTGCGGCTCGACGTGCGGCTCACCGTCCGGTGACGCGTACCCTCCTGCACGTCCACGTCCTCGGCCGGTTGTACGTCGTCGCCGGATGGCTGGCGCTGCTTGCGGCTTCGTCGCTGGCACTGCTCGGCATCGGCGCGGTGAGCCTGACGACGCGCACGCCGGAGGTGGCCGCCGGACTCGCCGCCGCGGTGTTCTTCGGGTGTGCGGCAGTGGCGCTGGTGTGGGGCGGCGTGCTGGTGTATGTCGGGTGGGCGTTGCCGCAGCATCAGCCGTGGGCGCGACCCGCGGCTCTCGTGCTGGCGATCGTCAACGTCTTCGCGATCCCGTTCGGCACCGCGCTGGCCTGTTACGCATGCTGGGTGCTGCTGCAGGAATCGGGCAAGCGTGTGTTCGAACAGCCTCACCTCGACCGTTGAAGAGTATGATGGCCTCGTCTCCAGTGCTCGCCTAGCGTCGCGCCGGCCCATGGCCAGGCGCCGCCCGGTCTGTTCGTCCCCTCCCACGAGCACGTTGAACGGGGAAAAGGAGCGCAGCACGAAATGAATGTCGTTGCGGAAAAGTCGTCCACAGGTCTCGATGCGAACATCGCCGCCGCCCTCGCCTACATCCCGATCATCGGTATCGTCTTTCTCGTCATCGAGAAGGGCAGCCGGTTCGTCAAGTTCCATTCGGTGCAGTCGCTCGTGCTCTGCGCGGCGCTGTTTGTCATCTATCTCGCGCTGACGATTCTGGGCTTCATCCTGGGCATGATTCCGGTCCTGGGCTGGATTGCCAGCATCGTGTTGTTCTTCGTCTGGCTGGCGCTGATGATCGGTTCGCTGGTGGCGTGGATCATCGCGATCGTCAAGGCCTTCCAGGGCGAGTGGTTCAAGCTGCCGTACGTTGGCGACATCGCCGAGCAGCAGAGCGCAACGTTGTAGGCCGTCCCCGACAGGGCGCGTTCGGGGAACGCGCCCTACCTCGAAACCCACGCAGCGCGTTGGGGCATCCGCCCGCCCTCGACC